>DASYES010000809.1:0-5566 GCA_036498885.1 Pseudonocardia sp. | reverse complement strand
TGGTGGTGATCGATCCGGGGCACCAGCTCGGCAACCACAACTTCCCGGCCGAGATCAACGCGCTGGTCGATGCGGGTGGGTTCGAGAAACACTGCAACACCACCGGTACGGCGACCAACGCCGGCTATCCGGAGGCGACCTTCAACTGGCACGTCGCGTTGGATGTACGCCGACTCCTCGAACGCCAGGGCGCACGGGTGGTGCTCACCCGGCACAGCAACAGCGAGTCGGCGTGGGGGCCGTGCGTGGACGCGCGCGGCCGGACCGGCAACCCTGGTCGACCCGGACCGACCGGCGACCTCAAGCTCAGCATCCACGCCGACGGCAGCTATGCGGCCGGGGCGCACGGGTTCCACGTGATCGCGCCGACGGGTGGCTCGCGGAACGACCACCGGTCGTTGGCGCTGGCGCGGACCGTGCGCAACCGGATGGTGGCGGCGGGATTCAGCACGGCGACGTACACAGCACACCGCGGGATCGACGTACGCGGGGATCTGGGGACGTTGAACTGGTCGCGGATCCCGGTCGCGATGATCGAGTGCGGCAACATGCGTGCCGCCGGTGATGCGGCGATGCTGACGTCGGTGCGCGGGCAGCATCGGATCGCGCGGGCCTTGGCTGCCGCGCTCAAGCACTATTTGGTGGGATAGCGCCGCTCAGTTGGAGGTGTGCCGGCCGGTCAGGCCGCCCGGCAGCGGCGCGGGTTCTCGTCGCTTCTTCGTGCGTGGTCGGCGCAGGGAGTGACGCTCGATGTGCGGGCAGCGCAATCCGTGTCTGAGGTGGCAGCGGATGCTGCGACGCCATTTGTGGCTTCGGGCCATTGGGGGAGCTCCGGTGACGAACTTCTTCTATTTGGGGTTCCCGAGATTGAAGCCAGCCTAATCACCGTTTCAAGAGATGTCGCCGGTTTTGGCGGCTGCGCTCCCCACTAGGGTCGAGGTCATGCCGTCCGTGCTCACCGCCCGTTGGCAGGACTGGGCTCTCGCCGACCTGCTCGCGGCCAAGAACGGCACCACCGTCAGCCTCGTCGTCCCGGCCCGCAACGAGGCCGCCACGGTCGGCGATGTCGTCGCCCGGGTCCGCGAAGCGCTGGTCGAAACGGTCGCCCTCGTCGACGAGATCGTGGTCATCGACAGCGACTCATCGGACGCCACCTTCGACGTCGCGGAGTCGGCCGGCGCGATCGTGCACCGGTCCGCCGAGATCCGCCCGGACCTGGGCACCCACCCCGGCAAGGGCGAGGCCATGTGGAAGTCGCTCTTCGTGACCACCGGCGACCTCGTCGTCTTCATGGACGCCGACCTCACCGACTGGGACACCCACTTCGTCCCCGGGTTGCTCGGTCCGTTGCTCACCCAGCCCGAGGTGCAGCTGGTCAAGGGGTTCTACGAACGTCCCGGCGAACGCGGGCCGTTGGACGGCGGCCGGGTCACCGAGCTCGTCGCCCGCCCCCTCATCTCGCTGCTGTTCCCCGAGCTCGAGGACGTCGTCCAGCCACTCGCAGGGGAGTGGGCCGTTCGGCGCCCGCACTTTGCGGGGCTGTCGGTGCCGACCGGCTATGCGGTCGAGCTGGCTGCGTTGGTCGACACGGTCTCCGCGTGCGGTCCGGGCGCGCTCGCCCAGGTGGATCTCGGCACCCGCTCGCACGGACATCAGCCACTGTTGGATCTCGGTGCGATGTCGGTGCAGATCATCGACGCTGCTTTGCGGCGTGGTGGCTCGGGCTACTCGACCGCCGAAAGGGTCGTGCTGCGGCAGTTCCTGCCCGGCCCGACGGCGAGGGATCGGGTCGTGGAGACGCTGGAGCGGCCGCCGGCGGAGAGGTACCTCTGATGCTGAAGCTCGGCCGGCACTCCTTCGCCGACGACGCCACCTTGATGATGGCGATCGTCAACCGCACCCCCGACTCGTTCTTCGACAAGGGCGCCACCTGGGCCGAGGACGCGGCGTTCGCGCGGGTGGCCGAGGTGGTCGCGCAAGGAGCCGAGATCGTCGACATCGGCGGCATCAAGGCCGCGCCGGGCGTTGAGATCGGGCCCGCCGAGGAGAAGGCGCGGGTCGTCGACTTCGTCGCCCGCGTGCGCGAGACCTACCCGGGCCTGGTGATCTCGGTCGACACCTGGCGGGCGGAGGTCGGGGACGCGGCCTGTGCGGCAGGTGCCGACGTACTCAACGATGCTTGGGGTGGTGCCGATCCCGAGCTGGTCGACGTGGCCGCCGCCCACAGCGCGGCGATCATCTGCACCCACACCGGCGGCGTCACGCCCCGCACCCGCCCCTACCGCATCGAGTACGACGACGTGGTGGCCGCGGCGATCCACGACACCGTGGCGTACGCCGAACGGGCGCTCGCGGCCGGTGTCGCGCGCGAGTCGATCGTGATCGACCCGGCCCACGACTTCGGCAAGAACACCTTCCACTCCCTGGAGATCACCCGGCGGATCGGCGAGATGGTCGCGACCGGCTGGCCGGTGCTGGTGTCGCTGTCGAACAAGGACTTCGTCGGCGAGACCCTCGACAAGCCGGTCGGCGAGCGGCTCACCGGCACCCTGGCTGCGACGGCGGTGTGCGCGCTCGCGGGGGCGCGGATCTATCGGGTCCACCAGGTCGTCGAGACCCGCGAGACCGTTGACATGGTGTGGTCGATCGCCGGCCGACGACCACCCCGCCGCGCGATCCGGGGGCTCCAGTGATCGCACTGGTCCCCGGCGTACGGGCCTTGCTGCCGGGCCATGCGTCCCTCGAGGATCCCGTCGCTGAGCTGCGTGCCGCCTGCCTCGCGGCGGTCGGACGGCTCGGGTCGCGGGTGCGGATCGTCGCCTCCGACGCAGGCGGGGCTGAGGTGGCCGTGTCCCTCGTCGCTGCAGTCGGCGCGGTCGTTGTCGAGGCCGATGAGACCGGCGTGCTGCTGGTCGGCAACGGCTCGGCCATGCGCACCGAGAAGGCCCCCGGCTTCCTCGACGAGCGGGCCGCCGCGTTCGACGAGGGGCTGCGGGTCGGACTGCTCGCGGGCCGACCGACGCCCGACCCCGCGCTGGCCGCCGAGCTCTGGGCCGACGTCGCCCCGCTGATCGGCCTCGACGCCGGCAGTGCAGCCGACGTGCTCTACGACGACGCGCCGTTCGGCGTGCAGTACTGGGTCATCACCTGGCCCTAGAACGGACCAATCGTGACGAGTGCGGCTGATGGGGCGACCGACAGACGACGCTCTTCACACCCGCACCGATTGGTCCGCTGGAGGACGGCTGCCTCGAGGACACACCGCACTGCGACCGGGTCGTGGATCACATCGATCCAGGTGAAGCGCAGCACCAGCCAATCGTCGAGCGCCAGCGCGTTGAAGCGGCGAGCATCGGCAGTGAGCGCGGCCGTCCCGCCGTGCCACTCGAACGATTCTGCTTCGATCACCATGCGTAGCCGCTCATCGATCAGATCGGGGCGTCCCAGGAACTCGCCTGCCTTGAAGATGTCCACCTGGGGCACGACCGCCAGACCTGGCACCGAGAGCGCGATCGCGCGCAGGGCGGACTCGAACGGGTTCGCGGCGCGGGCGTCGGCGAGGTGAGCGATCCGGCGCGCGCCCGCCGAACCAGGCCCACGGAGGTCGCGAACCAGGGCGTGGAGCGTCCGCGGGGAGTAGCCCTCGCGCAGTGCCGAGTCGACCACCGCGAGGGCGTCGGTGGGCGGCAGGAGGCGCAGGCAGTCGACCAACGTCCGGTCTCGGGTCGTTGCGATGCCGTCGCTGTCACCGGGATGCAGGCGCAGGCGGTGCACTTCGATCCCCGTTGCTGCGGGCGGGCGCCGGAGGTTGCGCGGCAGGGAGACCTGCGGGCGGTCGGGTGCGAGGCGGACCTTCCAGCCATGGTGGAGGGCCGCGCTCAGCAGGCACATCACGCCGCCAGCACCGTGCGCCGTGGCAGCGGCCCGATCAGCGGTGGGCAACGCGTAGCGACCCCGTGACGAGCGCAGGATGACGCCGGCCTCGACGGCGCGATGTAGCTCGGAACGGGAGCAACTCAGGTCAGGTCGCCGGGCGATCCCGCCCAGTCGAACCAACTGCTCGGCAGGTGACATGACTCCCTGCTGCCCTGCTGGGTTCTGCCGCAACCCCGGCCTCGCGGTTGTCCACAGGGCCCGCCAGCGGACCAATCGTGACGGGAGGGGCTGGGAGCGGCTCACCAGACGGCCTGGCGCCCCTGCCGCACCGATTGGTCCGCTGGGAGGGCGGGCATACCCTGAGGTTGAACCCAATGGCTCCCGCAGACGTGTGGTGGGTGGAGGTGGACGATGCCGGGCGATCCCGATCTGATCCAGACGCTCCATCGCGAGCACGCTGCCGCGTTGGAGCGGTACGTCGTGCGCCTGGTGGGCGATCGGCAGCGGGCCGCCGACGTGGTGCAGGAGACCATGCTGCGGGCGTGGTTGCACGACCTGAGCGACGACGGCCGCGGGTCGGTGCGGGCGTGGCTCTACACCGTCGCCCGGCACCTCGTGGTCGACGAGACGCGGTCCTCGCGGGCCCGGCACGAGGTGGCTGCGGCCGAGCCACCCGACACGATCCAGCCCGACCGGGTCGACTCGCTGTTCGACGCGCTGCTGGTCAGCGACGCGCTGGCCCAGCTCAGCTCCGAGCACCGGGCCGTCGTGGTGCGCGCCTACTACCTGCGCCAGAGCATCGCCGAGATCGCCGAGGCGCTCGAGATCCCGCCCGGGACAGTGAAGTCCCGGCTGCACTACGGACTGCGCGCGCTGCGGCTCGCGCTCCAGGAACGGGGGGTGACCCGATGAAGGACAGCTACGCCGACTGGGACGCCGCCTACGTGCTTGGCGCCCTCTCCAGCACCGAGCGTCACGACTACGAGGATCACGTCGACGGCTGTGCCGACTGCGCCGCAGCCCTGGCCGAGCTGGGCATGATCCCCGCCCTGCTGCGGCTGATTCCCGACGAGGACGGCGCGGCTCACCTCACCTCCGAGGCGGCGCCGGCGCCTTTCGTCGTACCTCCCGGGCGGCGGATGCCGGTGAAGCTGCTCGCCGCGGCGGCGGCCGTGGTACTGATCGGTGCCGTCGCGACCGGCGTCGTCGTGGCCCGCCGCGGCCCGACGTCGAGCGAGCAGACCGTCGCGCTCAGCGCCGTGGCCGCCAGCCCGCTGCGGGCCACCGTCAGCCTGACCCCCGAGGCCTGGGGCACCGATGTCGCCATGACCTGCACGTACGCCGGCGAGTACGGCGCCCGCGCGAGCTACACGCTCTCCGTGGTCGGTGCGACCGGCCAGCGGCAGGTCGTGTCGCGGTGGCGGGCGGGTCCCGGCGACACCACGCGGACCTCCGGTGCGACCGATCTGGCACGGAGCGCGATCACCCGCCTGGAGCTGCGCGATGCCCAAGGTCGTCTGCTGCTCGAGCAATCTCTCTGAGCCATCCGGGACCTTGGCGAGTCCAGCAGCGCCTGCCCCGGGGGCCTGCGCCGCGGGCCTGCGCCGGCATCTGGTGGGTCGTCGGCGCCAACGGCGCGAAGATGTCGACCGCGTCCAGCTCGGACAGCGGTGGCACGGGTTACTGACGT
>DASYES010000808.1:0-4125 GCA_036498885.1 Pseudonocardia sp. | reverse complement strand
CACGGAACAAGGCACTCGCGCCGAGGAAGTAGAGGGTGTGCGGGCTGGTGCGGTAGAGGGCGCGCAGATCATGGAACAGTGCTCGGTAGGAGCCGACGATCCCGGGCGCCTTGCGCCGGTCGGCCTGCGGCGGCAGCTCGGGCACCACCAGGAACATCGGCAGCGCGAAGACGATGAACCAGCCGGCCGCGACGAGCGCGACCACCCGGATGTTGAACCCGTTCTCGGTGGGGACGCCCAGCGCGCCGCCGTCGCCGCTGATGAATCCCACGTAGACCAGCAGCAGCAGCACGATCCCGCCGAAATAGCCCATCGACCAACCGAAGGCCGACACCCGGCCGATCGTCGCGGGCGTCGAGACCTGGGTGAGCACGGCGTTGTAGGACACGGAGGCGAGCTCGTAGAAGATCGACGACAGCCCGAGCAGCAGCAGTCCCAGCCACAGGTAGTGGTAGTCGTCCTGCACGAGGACGAGCCCGGCCGTCGCCACGACCGTCAGCACCGTCCAGATCGCCACCGACAGCTTGCGACGCCCGGCGTCGTCGGCCCGGCCGCCGATCACCGGGGCCATCACCGCGATGAGCAGCCCGGCGGCGCCGATCGAGTAGCCGAGCCAGCTGTTCGCGTCGACCGGGCCGGGTAGCTCCGCCCCGACCGAGTCGGTGAGGTACACGGAGAAGACGAAGGTCAGGATCACGGCGTTGTACGCCGAGGAGCCCCAGTCCCAGAACCCCCAGGCCAGGATCTGGCCGCGGGTGGCACGGCCCCCGGGTAGGCCGGAGCTCACGACTCCTGCCAGGCGTCGCGGGAGTGCAGCACATCGCGCAGCAGGTCGGGCCGGTCCGACAGCAGACCGTCGACGCCCAGATCGAGTAGCGCATCCATCTCGACCGGATCGTCGACAGTCCACACGTGGACCTCACGCCCGCCGGCGTGTGCCGTGCGCAGCAGGGAGTCGTCCACCACCGTGAGCGCGCCGAAGCGGCGGGGCAGCTGCGCGAGGTTGCCCAGCACCGGTGGGGTGGGCAGCGACGACAGCGGTCGCGGGAGGGTGTCGAGCCAGGCCCTGGCGCGCAACCCGAACGCAGATGCCTGGGCGAGTGAGGTGAACAGCCGGGTACCGGCCGCGTTGCGCGCCCTCGTCAGCCGGCCGTCGTGATAGCTGCCCAGACACACCCGGTGCCAGCTGTCGGTGCGTTCGAGCACGGCGAGCACGGGCTCGACGACGCCGTGGGCCTTGAGCTCGATGGTCATCCTGGTCGTGGGCAGCTCGGTGAGTACCTGCTCGAGCAGCGGGATCGGTTCGCGCCCGTTGACCCGCACCTGCGTGAGCGCCGCGGCGGGCAGGTCGGCGATCAGCCCGGCGCCGTCGGTGGTGCGGTCCAGAGTGGCGTCGTGGTGGACGACGGGCACGCCGTCCGCGCTCGCGTGTACGTCCAGCTCGAGATAGCCGAACCCCTCCTCGACGGCCCGGTGGAACGCCGCGAGCGTGTTCTCGCAGCCCACGAGGTCGCCTACGTGCCAGCCGCGGTGCGCATAGGCCCGGGGGTACCCACCGTCGAGGTAGGGGTGCTGATCCACGCGTGGAGAGTGCCAGTAGACCTTCGTCACCCGCGACGGGGCAGGCGTTTCCGCTCGGTGAACAGCGGGGCCAGCAGGTCGCCGTGCGCGGCGATCCGCGCGGGCAGGTCGGCCGCGGTGAACACGAGGTCTTCGGGACGACGGCAGGAGCGCACCTCCTCCCAGGTCACGGGTGTGGCCACCGTGGGCCGAGCCCGTCCGCGCAGGGAGTAACTCGCGATCGTGGTCTTGTGCGGATTGTTCTGGCTCCAGTCCACGAACACTTTGCCGCGCCTACGGGCCTTCGCCATCACGGCGGTGACCCGCTCCGGTGTCTCGCGGGCGAGCTCTTCGGCGAGGGCTTTCGCGAACTCCGAGGTCTGCTCGGCACGGGTCACCGTGACCGGCACGTAGAGCTGCATCCCCTTGCCGCCGCTGGTGCGCGGGTACGCGACGAGGTCGTCGCCGGCGAGGCGGTCGGCGATCCGCTCGGCGACCCGCGCGCAGTCGACCACGGTGGTGCCCTCACCGGGATCGAGATCGAAGACCATCAGGTCGGGGGGTTGGTGCCCGCCGCGCGGGCCGAGTCGCCACTGCGGGACGTGCAGCTCGAGCGCGGCGAGGTTGGTTGCCCAGGCCAGGCCCTCGACGTCGTCGATCAGGGGGAAGTCGGCGTTTTGCGAGCGCCCGCCCGGCGTGCCCACCCGTGCGGTCCGGATCCAGTCCGGGGCGTGTCGCGAGACGTCCTTCTCGAAGAACGACGACTTCTCCACCCCGTCCGGCCAGCGCACCAGCGTGACCGCGCGATCGCGCAGGTGCGGCAGCATCACGTCGGCGACGGCCGTGTAGTGCGCGAGCACGTCCGACTTGGTCGTTCCGGTGAGCGGGTAGAGCACCTTGTCCGGGTTGGTGAGCCTCGCCCGTCCGACTCCCGCTGCGGCTGTGCGCGGGGCCGGCGCGGGCTGCGACGGCGCGCCACCGGCGACCTCTGTGGCGACCTCGAGCCAGTGCTCGCTGAGCTGTCCGGGCTCGTAGGCCGAGTCGGCGTCCTTACCCACGACGCCGGGCAGCCCCTGCTGCCCGGCCGCGGCGAGCACCTCGGCTCCGCCGCCGTGGAAGACCGGGGCGAGCTTCCAGTGCCTGCCGTCGAGCGGAAGCCGTTCCAGCAATGCCCGCCGCTCCCGGAACGGAAGCGGGCACGTGTCGCGGCCGTCGAGATGCAGCAGGTCGCCGATCCACAGCTCGGCCCTGTCCGTCGGCCCCACGAGCTCGCCGTCGAGCAGCACCTGCGTGGCGCCGAGCGAGGGACCGAGGTCGCGCAGCCGGGGGACGGACAGCTCCTCGCCGTCCGCGTCGGTGATCGCCACGCGGCCGCCGTCCACCCGCAGGATGACCCGGCGCCCGCCGAACGCGATCTGCCACCAGCGCTCCGGGCCGTCGCCGGGCCGGGGGAGCGGTCCGGGTGTTGCGAGCATCGGTAGCGCGTCGTCCGGAAGCGGCTCCCGGCCGGGAGCGGGGTCGGAGCGGCGCAGCAGCCAGTTGTCCTTGCCGCCGTTGCGGTCGGTGCGGATGAACACGAACCGGCCGGACGCCCTGGCGCCGCGAAGCCGGACGATGACCTCGCGCGGGTTCCATTTCTCGGTCTCGTACGTGCCGGTGTCCCAGATCGTCATCGCGCCGCCGCCGTACTCGCCGGCCGGGATCTCCCCGGAGAACTCCAGGTATTCGATCGGATGATCCTCGGTGCGCACCGCGAGCCGGATCGTGTCGGGCTCGGTCGGGAGGCCCTTCGGCACCGCCCACGAGGCGAGCACGCCGTCGCGCTCCAGGCGTACGTCCCAGTGCAGCCGCCGCGCGTGGTGCTCCTGGATGACGAAGCGGTGGCCCCTGCCGGACGCCTGCGGATCCGTGTCGGGGACCGGTTCCGGGGTGCGCCGCGGATCGCGCTTGCGGCGGTACTCGTCCAGTGACACGGGGTCAGATTAGGGGCTTGCGCCCGATCGGGAGCACTGCCAACATAGCCTTGCCTTGCCTTAACGAAGGAGTGCCTGTGTACGTCTGCATCTGCGCGGCGGTGCCCGACACCGAGATTCGCTCGTGCATCGCGCGCGGTGCCCGCACTGTCGACGACGTGGGCGATGCCTGCGGAGCCGGCACCGGCTGCGGTTCGTGCCACGACCACATCGATGCGTTCCTCGCCGCTGCGCACGCTCCATCGGAGATAGCAGAAATGCCGGTTTCCGCCTGAGCGTCACGCTAAGGGTAATCACACTAAGGTTGTATTGACCAGCACAAAGGCGGTGCTGAGTTCGACCCGTTCGAGCGCCACCGATACCGTCGCGCCATGCGTGGCGACCCGGAGATCATCGCACTGCTCAATGACCAGCTCACCAGCGAGCTGACGGCGATCAACCAGTACTTCCTGCACGCCAAGATGCAGCAGAACTGGGGCCTCACCAAGATCGCGGCCTACACGCGTGCCGAGTCCATCGACGAGATGCGGCACGCCGAGACAATTACCGACCGCATCCTGTTCCTCGAGGGGCTGCCGAATTACCAGCGCCT
>DASYES010000807.1:0-4034 GCA_036498885.1 Pseudonocardia sp. | reverse complement strand
CGGCGTCGCCGGAAACATGCGCCGCCGCCGACGCCGCCCAGGTGCTCCGCACCGCCTCCACGAGGCTCTCCGGGCCGAGCACCGCCACGTCGGGACCGTGTCCGGCGAGCCAGCGGGCCACGGTCTCGACGCTGCGCAGGTCGAGCTTGATCTCGTCGCCGGGGCGTCCGCCGTGCGTGCGTCGGCCGATCATCCGCGCGAGCCTGCGCAGGCCCTGGGCCCTGCCGTCGGCGACCCACACCCGGGCGGTGCCGCTGACCGGAGGCGGATCGACGTTGTGGCGCACCATCGCCATGAGGTCGATGTCGGCGGGCACCGTGACGGCGCCCGCGGGACCGACTGCGGTGACGGAGTCGCTGATGCGCGACACGCGGAACGAGCGGGGGGCGTTGCGGTCGCGGTCGTGCCCGACGAGGTACCACCGCCCCCGCCAGGACACGACGCCCCACGGCTCGACGATGCGCCGTTGCAGCGCTCCGCCGGGGCCGCCGCGCCGGTGCTCGAACATGACGACGCGTCCGGAGCGCACCGCGGCGAGCAGGGGGGCGAACGCCGGCTCGGTGGTGCGCACGCGGGGCTGCACGCGGCCCTGTTCCTCGTCGACCTCGACGCCGGCGGCGCGCAGCTTGACCAGCGCGCTGTGGGCCGGTGCGGCCAGGTCGGGGGAATCCCACAGCCGGGCCGCGAGCGCGACGGCGGCGGCCTCGTCGGGCTCCAGGTCGATCTCGCCGAGCTCGTAGTCCTGGCGGGCGATCCGGTAGCCGTCGACCGTGTCGAAGCTCGACATGCGCCCGGTCTCCAGCGGCACACCGAGCTCGCGCAGCTCGTTCTTGTCCCGCTCGAACATCCGGAAGAACGCCTCGTCGCCCCGGGCGTCGGCGTAGCCCGGCACGATCTGGCGGATCCGCTCGGCAGGAAGGAACTGTCGGGTGGACAGCAGGCAGAGCACCAGGTTCACCAGACGCTCGGCCCGTGCAGAGGACACGACCGGCATCGTACGACCGGTACCGCCCGCATCGTGGGCGACCGGCGCAACCTGGTCGAGTGTCTCAGCTTGCGACACCCGAACCCTTGACCGGACCACCCCCCACGCCGAGGCTCGGCGAGGGTATCCGCCGGACCGGGGAGAGGCACCGTGGACCACACAGACACCAATGCAGGCCGGCCCGGGGACGCGGACCGGGTCGAGACCTTCAACCCGTGGACGGTGGTCAACCTCGTGTTCCACCATCTCGCCGACCAGGGCCTGCACCCGGTGCTGGGCGAGGCCGGGGACCCGGCGGTGCCGGCCACTGCGCTGTTGCGCGCGTTCGGGATCGAGCCGGGGCGCAATGACGAGAGCGTGACCTCGCCGCTGGTGCAGGACGAGCTGGCCGAGCTGCGCGCCCGAATGCTGGGCGAGCGCTGACGCGCTGACGCAGGCGCGGATACGAGTGCTGCCGCACCCGTATCCGGCCTAGTGCCGCGGAAACGACACTAGAGAGAGGCGATCAGCCGGTCGACGCGCTCGTCGACGGCGCGGAACGGGTCCTTGCACAGCACGGTGCGCTGCGCCTGGTCGTTGAGCTTGAGGTGCACCCAGTCGACCGTGAAGTCCCGCCCCGCGGCCTGGGCGGCGGCGATGAAGTCACCGCGCAGCTTGGCCCGCGTGGTCTGCGGCGGGGTGTCCTTGGCGGCCTCGATCTCCCCGTCGTCGGTGACCCGGTCGACCATGCCCTTGCGCTGCAGCAGGTCGAACAGCCCGCGGCCGCGCCGGATGTCGTGGTAGGCCAGGTCGAGCTGAGCGATACGCGGGCTCGCCAGGTCCAAATCGTTGCGGCGGCGGTACCGCTCGACCAGCCGGTGCTTGATCGCCCAGTCGATCTCGCGGTCGATCAGCGACAGGTCCTGCGACTCGACGGCGTCGAGGGCGCGTCCCCACAGCTCGAGCACCCGCTCCATCGTCGGGTCCTCGGTGCCACGGGTGGCGACGTGCTCGACCGCGCGGCTGTAGTACTCGCGCTGGATGTCCAGCGCGCTCGCCTCCCGCCCGCCGGCGAGCCGGACCGTGCGCTTGCCGGTCAGGTCGTGGCTGATCTCGCGGATCGCGCGGATCGGGTTGTCGAGGGTGAAGTCCCGGAACTGGACGCCGGCCTCGATCATCTCCAGCACGAGGGTGGCCGAGCCGACCTTGAGCAGCGTGGTGACCTCGGACATGTTCGAGTCCCCGACGATCACGTGCAGCCTGCGGTAGCGCTCCGCGTCGGCGTGCGGTTCGTCGCGGGTGTTGATGATCGGGCGCGAGCGGGTGGTGGCCGAGGAGACCCCTTCCCAGATGTGCTCGGCGCGCTGCGACAGGCAGTACACGGCACCCCGGGGCGTCTGCAGCACCTTGCCCGCGCCGCAGATCAGCTGACGCGTGACCAGAAAGGGCAGCAGCACGTCCGCGATCCGCGAGAATTCCCCGGCGCGTGCGACCAGGTAGTTCTCGTGGCAGCCATAGGAGTTGCCCGCAGAGTCGGTGTTGTTCTTGAACAGGTAGATGTCGCCGCCGATGCCTTCGTCGACGAGCCTGCGCTCGGCGTCGACCAGCAGGTCTTCGAGGATGCGCTCACCCGCCTTGTCATGGGCGACGAGTTGGGTGAGGGAGTCGCACTCCGCCGTGGCGTACTCGGGGTGACTTCCGACGTCGAGGTAGAGCCGGGCACCATTGCGCAGGAAGACGTTCGACGAGCGTCCCCACGACACGACCCGGCGGAACAGGTAACGCGCAACCTCATCAGGTGAGAGTCGCCGCTGTCCGTGGAAGGTGCATGTGACCCCGAATTCGGTCTCCACACCGTAGATCCGCCGCTGCATCCCGTCAGCGTAGGCGCAGTACGCCCCCTGATGTCATGGCTGTGACCGACCGGTTCGGGCGCGTCGTCCGAGTAGTTCCACTGAAGCCGGCCGCCGATTACGCCGTTAGCGTTGCCGCAGTCGGTCCGCCGGACGCTGGGGGGTGTCCGGCGGGCCACCTGATTACGCTGTGTCCCCAACGAGTCCGCAACAGGGCCTCCTCCGGGTGCAGAAATACGTGCGTACTGTCAGCCCGTGATTTCCTGGTTGCGGCGGGCTGCCGACGAGGTGAACGACGCCGACCGAGCCGTCTCACGGGTGATCTCCTCGATGCCTCCATCACCGCTCGACAGCACCATGAAGGCGGCATCGACAGCCGCCAACCACAGCCTGCTCTGGTTCGGGATCGCCGCGCTGCTGGCGGCGCGGCGGGGAGCGAGCCGCAAGGGCGCTTTCCGGGGGGTCCTCGCGATCGCGGGCGCCAGTGCCACCGCCAACGCGCTGCTCAAGCCGGCACTACCGCGCCGGCGCCCGGCTGCCGCCGAGCTGCCCGCCTACCAGATCATCGACAATCCACCGACCTCGTCCTCGTTCCCGTCCGGGCACGCGGCGTCCGCGGCGGCGTTCGCCACGGCGGTGGCGCTGGAGAGTCCCCGCCTCGGTCTCGCAGTGGCCCCGATCGCGGCTTCGGTGGCCTACTCGCGGGTGCACGTCGGCGTGCACTGGGTGTCGGACGTGCTCGCCGGCGCGGCCCTCGGCAGCGGGATCGCTCTCGCCACCCGCCGCTGGTGGCCGGTCCGGCGCACCGACGAGGCCAGGGCCCGCCCGCTCGACGCGGTACCCGAGCTCGCCAGGGGGGAGGGCCTCGTGATCGTGTCCAACCAGCGCTCGGGCGTTCCGGACTACGACCCGGCGACCGAGCTGGAGACGGCGCTTCCTGCGGCAGTCGTGCTGCGTGCCGAGCCGGACCGTGATCTCGACGAGCAGCTCGACACCGCGGTGGCCGAGCGGGGCGACTGGGTGCGCGCGATCGGCGTGGCGGGCGGCGACGGCACCGTGGCGGCCGCCGCCGCGGTGGCAGGGCGCCGCCGCCTGCCGCTGGTGGTGGTGCCCACGGGCACGCTCAACCACTTCGCCCGCGATGTGGGCATCTACGACATGCAGGAAGCCGTGGACGCCACCGGGGCGGGCGAGGCCGTGGCCGTCGATCTCGGCTT
>DASYES010000806.1:0-4688 GCA_036498885.1 Pseudonocardia sp. | reverse complement strand
GGGGTGGGCCCTCTGGAGCGAGTTCCAGCCAGGACGCTCCGACCGCACCCGTCGGCGGGCGTCCATCGCGTTCGTCGCCGCGTCCGTGGCGTCCGTTCCGCTGGTCGGACCGCTGGGAGCGGAGTCGGGGGAGTGGGCGAGCTGGGCCTGGCTGGGTGCCGCTGCCGTCGGGGCGGTTCCCCCTGGAGCGCGGGGTGCCGGCGGCGGTCGTCGCGGTCATGCTGTCCGTCGCGGTGTCGGCCGGTGTCGCCAGGGCCAACGGCGGCGGGGTGGTCGAGTACGTCGTCATCACGGCCGGCGTCGGCACGAGCCTCGCCGTGATCAACGGTCTGCAGATCGGGCTGTGGCGGCTGGTCGTCCAGGCCCGCGACGCTCGGGACGCCTTGGCTCGGCTGGCGGCCGCCGAGGAGCGGCTACGGTTCGCCCGCGATGTGCACGACCTGCTCGGCCACGACCTGTCGGTGATCGCGCTCAAGGCCGAGCTGGCCAAGGCGCTGGCGCCGGTCGACCCGGAACGTACCGGCGAGCAGGCCGCGGAGATCCAACGGCTGGCGGCCTCGGCTCTGGTGCAGGTCAGGCAGGCGGCGCACGGGTACCGGGCGGTCGATCTGCGTGACCAGCTCTCGGCGGTCGAGCACGTGCTCCGCTCGGCAGGCGTCCACTGCGTGGTGCGCCTTCCCGGCTCGGATCTGCCCGGCGAGGCGTCGCACCTCGTGCCGGTCCTCCGCGAGGCGACCACGAACATGCTGCGGCACAGCCGCGCCCAGCACTGCACGATCGACGTGGATGCGACGCCTGGAGAGGTGCGGATGGTCGTGACGAACGACGGGGTCGCCGAGCGTGCGCCCGACCGCTACAGCCACGGCCTGCGCGGGCTCTCCGACCGATTGGCCGAGGTCGGCGGCACGGTGAGCGCAGATGCCCAGCCCGGGACGTTCACGCTCACCGCGACCGTTCCGGTGCCGGCATGATCCGTGTCCTCCTCGCCGACGACGAGGACCTCATACGCGGTGCGGTGGCGGCGCTGCTGGAGCTCGAACCCGACATCGAGGTGGTGGCCCAGGCAGGCGACGGACGGGGTGCCGTCGAGAAGGTGCTGGCCCACCGGCCCGACGTCGCTGTCGTCGACCTCCAGATGCCCGGGCTGTCGGGCCTGGAGGTCGCCGCCGAGGTGGCCGCGGCGCTCGACTCGTGCGCTGTGGTGATCCTGACCGGCCACGGTCGCCCGCCCCTGCTGCGGCGGGCACTGCTGAGCGGGGCGCGCGGGTTCGTGCCGAAGGGATCGCCCGCCGCGGTCCTGGCGGAGGTGATCCGCCGCGTCCACGAAGGCGGGCGGTACGTCGATCCCGCCCTGGCAGCCGAGGCGTTGATGGCGCCGGAGTGTCCGCTCACGCCCCGCGAGCTCGACGTGCTGCGCCTGGCTGCGGGGGACGTCCCGGTCGCCACCATCGCCCGGCAGGCGCACCTCTCGCCCGGGACGGCCCGCAACTACCTGGCGGCGGCCGTCGCGAAGCTCGGCGCAGACAGCCGCGCCGAGGCGATCTCGAGGGCACGCGAGCACGGCTGGCTCTGACGCGCGCCGCGTGCCTGCCCGGACCATGCGAAGCGCATGGGCGGACGATGACACCGCGCATCTGTGGCGTGCGCAGCTTCGCCGAGAGCCTGAGCTCATGACTACTTCTCCCCACCTGGGCCGGACCCGGACGACAGGCCGCGGTGTCCTGGCGGCAGTGGCGAAGCGCTGGCCCACGGTTCTCGGAGTCGCCCTCGGCGTCGACATCTTCATCGGCGCGATCACGCAGGACACGGCGCGGTCCTACGCCGAGATGTTGCTGATGCTGCCCCTGATCTACCTGCTCGTGGCTGTCCTGGGTCGTCGGCGCGCGACTTGGCCGGTGCTCGCGGTGCTTACCGCGTTGCTGGTCGCGCTGCGCCTGCTGGACCGGGTCGAGCCGTTCGTCGTACTCCTCGCCGTCGCTCTTGCCGTGGCGATGTGGGGCAGCAGCCACGGGCGCCATCGCGAGCGGGACTTCCGGTTGCAGCTCGCTGGTATGGCCGGGTTCGGAGCGCTCGCCCTCGCGGGGCTGGCGGTCGATCCCGATCTCGCGCGGTACCTGGTGGCCGCGGGATGGCTCGCCCACGGCGTGTGGGACTGGGTGCACCTGGCGAAGGACCGGGTCGTCTCCCGGTCCTTCGCGGAGTGGTGCGGCGCGTTGGACGTGATGATCGGGGCAGGCCTGATCATCGTGCCGCTGCTCTGATCACCGGGCGCTCCTCACCTCAGCCCGATCTTCTTCCAGATCACCGCCATGCTGGCCAGGCTGATCACGGCCGTGAGAATCACCCAGAAGCTCGGGGAGAGGTCGTTGCCGGTGGAGCTGATCAGCCACGCGGCGATCAGCGGCGTGAACCCGCCGAACACGGCCACGCCGATGTTGTAGCCGACCGCCATTCCCGTGGCCCGGGTGTCGGGTGGGAACAGGTTGGCCATCGCCGCGCCCATGGGCCCGAAGTACGTGCCCTTGAGCACCCCCAGGATGGCCATCATGACGAGCATGATCCCCAGGCCGGGAAAGGCGACCAGCAGCGCGAAGAGCGGGTAGATCAGCACCAGGATGAGGCCTGCGGCCGGGATCATGAGCCTGATCTGCCCGAGCCTGTCCGACCAGTGGCCCGCGAGCGGGGTGGCGACCAGCAGGGCGATCCCGCTCACGAGGGTGGCGGCGAAGCCCGTCGAGGCGGGCAGATCCAGCGTCCTGATCGCGTAGGTGGGCATGTAGCTGATCAGGTAGTTGAGGCAGGTGGTCACGGCGAGAACACCGATCGTGAGCAGGACGCGGCCCTTCTGCTCGCGCAGTACCGTGCCTCCCGGCGACCCGCGGTCGCGGCTTGCGGTGGCGTCGACGAACTCCGGTGCCTCGGGAACGTGCCGCCGGATGTAGTAGCCGACGGGCCCGACCAGCAGGCCCACGGCGAACGGGATGCGGAATCCCCACGACAGCAATTGCTCGTCGGACAGCGTGGAGGTCAGGTAGGTGCCGAGGGCTGCGGCGAGGAGGGTGGAGATCGACTGGCTGGTGAACTGCCAGCTCGCTGCGTAGCCACGGCGGTGCGGGAGATGCTCGACCATGAGAGCGGTGGCACTGCCGAACTCGCCGCCGGCGGAGAAGCCCTGGATGAGGCGCGCGACCAGGATCCCGATCGGAGCGATGATGCCGATCGCCTCGTACGACGGCATCACGGTGATCAGCAACGTACCGACCACCATCAATCCGATCGAGAGCGACAACGCGGGCTTGCGGCCCACGCGGTCGGCGTACGAGCCCAGGACGATGGCGCCGACCGGGCGGATCAGGAAGGACGCCGCGAACGTTCCGAGCGCCAGGAGAAGCGAGCTCGCCGGGTCGGCGGTCGGGAAGAAGACCTGGGCGACGTAGCTCGCGAAGAAGCTGTAGACGGCGATGTCGTACCACTCGAGTGCGTTGCCGACGCAGGCGGCGGCGATGATCTGGTACGGCCTCAACTGCTTCGCTGCGGCGGAGGTGGCCATCTCGCTACTCCGCTGCCACGGGTGTGCCGGGCCGGGCGCTGCCCAGCTCGCCCAGATCCCAGAAGAGTCCGCACATCATCTGCATGCCCTCGCGGGCTACGGAAGCGAGCAGGTGCTCGTCGGGCCCGTGCTGGGCGCACGCGGGGTAGGAGTGGGGCACCCAGACCGTGGGCATGCCGATGACGTCGGCGAAGACGTCGTTCGGCAGCGATCCGCCCAGGTTGGGCAGTATGACGGGCACCTTCTGCGTGCTCTGCTCGATCGAGGCGACGGCCCATCGCACCCACGGGTCGTCGGGGCTCAGGCGGGTGGCCGCCATGGTGCTGTCGACCCGGACGTCGACCATCGGGTAGCCGTGCGCGTCGAGGTGCTCGCGCACGATCCGCTCCAGCTCCTGCCACGGGGTGCCCACCACGAACCGCAGCTGGCAGTGAGCCCGTGCCGTCGCCGGGATCGCGTTGACGGGCGCGTCCGGCGTTCCGGAGACGAAAGCCAGCACCTCGAGGGAGTTGGCGCCCATCACGCGTTCGGCCGGCGTCAGCCCCGGCTCGCCCCAGCCGTCGTCGATGTCCGGATCGGTCGGGCCGCCCCCGGGGGACACGTCCGCCAGCGCCACGCGCACGGCATCGGGGATCTCCGGTGCGCGCAGTTCGGGGACGGTGATGACGCCACGGCCGTCGACCATGCTCGCCAGTGCGTTGGCGAGCACCGTGGCGGGGTTGCGCAGCAGGCCACCCCAGTTGCCGGAGTGGTAGGTGCCCTCGCGAAGATCCAGGCTGAGCGTGAACGCGACCTGGCCCCGGGAACCGAGGAACACCGTGGGCCGGTCGGCCGCCAGCCGGGGACCGTCGGAGGCCAGCAACAGATCGGCGGCGAGGTCGTCGGCCCGTTGCTCACACATCTCACGAAGGCCGGGCGAACCCGACTCCTCGCCCGTCTCGATCAGCACCTTGAGGTTGAACCCCAGCCGGCCGCCCCTGGCCGCCATGACGTGCTCGAGCGCCGCGATGTTGATGGTGTGCTGACCTTTGTTGTCAGCCGTTCCGCGCCCGTACCAGCGATCGCCTTCGACGACGATCTCCCATGGCGAGAGCCCGCTCCGCCACCGCTCCGGCTGGCCGAGCACGACGTCCCCGTG
>DASYES010000805.1:0-2738 GCA_036498885.1 Pseudonocardia sp. | reverse complement strand
CTGCCGCGCGTTGTCGACGTCGACCTCCCCGACCTGCAGGTCCGTCTTCGGCAGGTCGATGGACACGAGGTCGTGCGTCGACTTCACCACGGCCCCACCAGGTTCGAGGCCATAGCGGGCACGGATGTCGTCCCAGTCGTCGGGCAGGGCGGCGGGCGCGACCTGTAGGACGGCCATCGGGGCGTCACGCTCCCGGTAGAACTCGCACACCCGGCCGATCAGCTCGGCGGTGACCGGTTCGTCGAGGCCGAACCCCAGCGCCTTGTTCCAGTACTCCGTCACGTCCCGGCGCATCGCGAGCACGGCACCGCCGCCGATCCATGCCGAGGCCATTCCCATGTCGGTCGCGACGGGCGCGGGCGTACCGGACTCCAGTCGGTACATCAATTCGGCTTCGATTTTCTCCAGCACCGCCGCAGCTGCCAATCCCCCCGACATCTGCTCAGACTAGCCCGATCCACAGGCTGTCAAGAAATCGGACACCTCCAGGTCAGGCATCGGGAATGAATTGCTTTTACGGCGTCTCATCTTTCGCCCGGACCGGTCGGCAGGGTGGCCAGCGCGTCCCGCAGCGCAGCACGCGAGGTGATCCCGAGCTTCGGGAATGCGCGGTAGAGATGCGCACCCACCGTGCGATGCGACAGGAACAGCTGTTGTCCGATCTCCTTGTTGGAAAGACCCGCGGCCGCGAGCACGGCGATCTCGCGCTCCTGAGGCGTGAGCAACCCGGCACCGGACGCATGGGTCGTGCCGAGCCCCGCGGCGCGTAGCTCGTGGGCCGCCCGATCCATCCACGGCCGGGCACCCAGTCGCTCGAACGTCTCCAACGCGCCGGTGAGCTGCACCCGCGCATCGCTGGTGGCGCGGCCGCGGCGCAGCTGCTCCCCGTAGGCGAGGCGAATCCTGGCCGCCTCGAACGGCCAGCGGTCCGCACCGGGAACGGCCAGAGCCTTCTCGAACAGCTCGCCTGCGCTGTCCTCGTCGGCGGCCATGGCCGCCGACCCCGTTGCCAGCAGGGCCATGCGCGGGGACAACTCCGCGACCTTCGCCTGCTCCATCGCCTTCACATGGGCCGCCGCCTCGGCCCGCCGGTCGGTGCGTACCGCGGCTTCGACCAGGTCCATCATGGCCCACAGGGCAGTGGGGACGTGCGAGGCGAACTCCCCCGCAGGACTGATCGCCACGGCGTGCCGGTAGGCGTCCTCGAAGTCGCTCCGCGCGAGCGCGGCCACGGCCTGCGCGTGGTGCACGTAATGCTGTACACCCCGCGCTCCTCGCGGCGTGGCCCACTGCAGCGCTTTGTCGATCTGGGCGCGCGCGGTGTCCTGGTCGCCACGCGCTGCGGCGACGAGCGCCAGGAAGTAGTGGAACGGCCAGGCGAAGTGGCGATAGCCCTGCGCATCACCCGTCTCGAGGCCCTCGTCGGCGAGCTCGGAGATCTGGTCCCATCGGCCGCTGACGTAGTCGTCGAGACACAGGTGGATCAATGCGACCACGGCCAGCGGGAACGGCCCGACCTCCCGGGCCCGGCCCACGACCCGCCACAGTGCGTCGCGGCAGCCGGCGAGCCGGTCGACGTTCACGGCGCTGTGGCAGATGCGGGCGATCCGAACCGGGTCGACCTCGTTGCGCAGCCCGTTGATCGCGCTGTTCAGCTGGTCGAGCACCGGGGCCGCGGTGCGGACCGGATCGGGGAAGGTCGCGCTCATCAGCGCCAGGTCCGGAGGCAGCCGCGGCCCCAGATCGGCAACCGCGGCGTGGAAGGGCCTCCACATCTCGGCCTCGCCGCCGAACCAGCACAGCAGCAACAGGGTCCAGACCGCCTCGACGAGCGCGCCGACGTCCGGATCGGTGCGGGTCTCGATCGCCCGCGCCAAAAGGCGATGCGCGGTCTCGACGTCGTTGTCCCCGACGCTCAGCAGGTACGCGGCGGTCGCGGCGGCGTAGAGCGACCCGCCGCCGTGTGCCGGGTCGGCCCGCCGGGCATCCCCGAGCAGGTGGGACGCGACCTCCATGTCACCGGTCTCGAGGCCGATATATGCGGCCTCGGCCAGCCGTCTGCTGCGGTCGGAACGCAGGGGGCTGAGCTGGGCCGCCCGGCTCAGCGCCGCCACGGCGCCTGCTGGGTCCCCTCGGCCGAGGATCCGGTCGGCGGCCTCCTCGAGCAGGCCCGCCACCCTCTCGTCGGGCTCGATGGTCGCCTCGCCCAGGTGCCACGCCCGGTGCTCGGGCCGCTGCGACATGGCGGCCAGCGTCATGTGGGCCCGCCTGCGCTGGTCGGCCGTCGACAGCTCCACGACGGCCGAGCGGGTGAGGGGATGACGGAAGGTCAGCCGCCCGGTGCTCTCCTCCACGTGCAGCAGCTGTGCGTGTTCCGCCGGCGCGAGTGGGTCCTCGTCGTCGGGCTCACTGGTGGCCGCCTTCAGCACGCGCAGGTCGGCCGTGCTGTCCAACGCCCCGAGCAGCAGCAGCTGCCGAGAGGCCGCGGGAAGCTCCGAGATCCGCGACACGAACAGGGCCTGCAACCGTCGGCTCAGCGGCAGCACGGCGGGCAGCGCCCGTAGGGCCGGACGCTGCGGTCCCGTCAGCGCGGCAGGGAGCTCGAGCAGCGCGAGTGGGTTGCCACGTGCCTCGACCAGTACCCGGCGGCGCACCTTCGTGCCGAGGGCCGGGAACCGGTAGCCCATCAGCGCCAGTGCCGCGTCGTCGTCCAGCGGCCGTAGCTCGTGCTCAGGGAG
>DASYES010000804.1:0-3513 GCA_036498885.1 Pseudonocardia sp. | reverse complement strand
CCCGACCATCGACGGCGGTATCACCGCCCAGTGAGACCGGCCGCCGCCGAGCGTGGTCAGGAGCGGCAGGCCGCACCCGTCATCGGCCTACCGGCTCACCCTCACCGAGCGGCAGGGGCCCAGCGCGGGTCCCGGCCCGAGGCGGCGAGCGCCCGCTCGAAGACCGTCGCATCGGCTGGCAGCTCAACCTCGGGGGCGAACCAGCCGCCGTCCCGTCCCGACGGGGCCATCGCCTCGACGCCCTCGAGCACCGTTTCGTCGAGGCCGGCCGGCACGTGGAACGGCTGCCCGGTGGCGACGGCCAGGTCCCAGGCGTGCACGACGAACTCCGCGGTCATCATCGAACCGATCGCCGCGGCCGGCATCGCCGAGCCGCCCATGTGTGACTCGCCCTCCCAGGCAGCCGGGGCAGCCCACGCCTGCCCCGCGGCGGTGGCCTCCTCCACGCAGGCCTGTGCCCACTCGCTCTCCGGCCGTCCCTGGAGGTACGGCGTGCGGTCTGCGGCCGTCCAGGACGGGTCCCAGGCCTGCCTGGTGGCCGAGCGGTGGGCCAGCAGGAACCCGAAGGCGAGGTGGTTGACCACCTGTCGGACGCTGTAGTCGGAGCACGGGGAGGGGTCGTCGTACCGGGCGAGGCTTGCGCCCTTGATCGCGGCGACGGCGAGATCGATGCTCCGGCTGAGGTGATCGGCACTGTCCATGTCGTAAATCTCCCGCGATGCCCGCACCCCGGTATTGCACGAACGCGACAGCCGGGGCCGTTGCAGCCGACGGTTAGCCTGGTCACGTGGACGTGCTGGAGGGGGCCCCGGACACCCCCGGCAAGGCTCTGGACGAGGCGCTGGACCGGGCGTTGGGCGTGCTCGCCAGTAGGCCGGTGGTGGCGCTCACCGGCGCGGGACTCTCCACCGACTCCGGCATCCCCGACTACCGCGGTCCCGGCTCCCCCCGCCGCAGCCCCATGACCTACCAGGAGTTCGTCTCCGGGGAACACGCCCAGCGCCGCTACTGGGCCCGCAGCCACGTCGGCTGGGCCCGGATGGCCCGCGCCGAACCCAACCCGGGCCACCACGCGCTCGCCGAACTGGAACGCGCAGGCGCCCTGCACGGGCTCATCACGCAGAACGTCGACGGGCTCCACACAGCCGCCGGCAGCCGCACACTGATCGACCTGCACGGGCGCATCGCCGACGTCGTGTGCCTCGGCTGCGGGCGACACAGCCCGCGCGACGAGCTCCAGGGCCGGCTCGCCGCGCTGAACCCGGGTTTCGTCGAGGCAGCAGGCGAGAGCGTCGAGACCGCCCCCGACGGTGACGCGGCGCTCGAGGCCACCGATGGGTTCCGGCTCGCCGAGTGCGCGGGTTGCGGCGGCGTGCTCAAGCCCGACGTCGTCTTCTTCGGTGAGAACGTCCCGCGGGATCGCGTGGCACGGGCCTACGCGATGGTCGACGCGGCGGGCGCACTGCTCGTCGCGGGTAGCTCGCTCGCGGTGATGTCCGGGCTGCGTTTCGTGCGGCACGCGCGCAAGATCGGAACGCCCGTGGTGATCGTCAACCGCGGCCACACCAGGGGTGACGACCTCGCTGACGTGCTGGTGGACGGCGGCTGTTCAGAGGTGCTCCCCGCGATCGCCGCGGTGGCGCGGCTCAGCCGGACGCACAGCGTCCGCACGAACGGCACTGCAGTGCGTTCCTAGCGGGCCGACGGGCCGTTCGTACGGTCACGTCCCAGCTGGGCGGCCGCCAGGTCGACAAGGCGGTCCACACCGGCCGCTGTGCCCCAGCAGAGCGGCAGCACCACCAGGATGGCCAGCACCACCTGCATCGGGAACGGGAGCTGGGTGATCCACAGCTCGACGGCGTCCCACCAGTCGGCCACCGCGCGCAACATCAGCTCACCTTCTCCCCGTCTCCGCGTCCACACGGTAGCGGCTTACCGATGCGACTAGTTTCCCTGGCATGTTCGCCGTCTACGCCGCAGAGCCCAATGCCGATGCTCCCCTCGACTCCCTGACCGTGGGCGAGCGCCCCGAGCCCGAGGTTCCCGACGGCTGGGTGGCCGTCCGCGTCTCCGCCGCGAGCCTCAACATGCACGACCTCTGGACGCTGCGGGGCGTCGGAATCAAGCCCGAACAGTTCCCGATGATCCTCGGCTGCGACGGGGCCGGGACGCTGGAGGACGGCACGGAGGTCGTGCTGCACTCGGTGATCGGCGACGCCTCGCTGTTCGGCGACGAGACCCTCGACCCGAAACGCACGCTGCTCACCGAGAAGCACCAGGGCACGTTCGCCGACACCGTGGTCGTGCCGAAGCGCAACGTCCTGCCGAAGCCCGAGAGTCTCACGGCGGCGCAGGCGGCGGTGATGGGCACGGCCTGGCTCACCGCCTACCGGATGCTGTTCGTCAAGTCGGGCCTGCGGCCGGGGCAGACGATGCTCGTGCAAGGGGCCTCCGGTGGCGTCTCCACGGCCCTGGTACAGCTCGGCAGCGCGGCCGGGATGCGGGTCTGGGTCACCGGCCGCACGGAGGAGAAGCGAGCGGTGGCGGAGAAGCTGGGTGCCCACGCCACGTTCCCCTCGGGCGAGCGGCTGCCCGAGCGCGTCGATGCCGTGTTCGAGACTGTCGGTGACGCCACGTGGTCACACTCGATGCGGGCACTCAAGCCCGGCGGGGTGATCGTCGTCAGCGGATCGACGAGCGGTCCCAACCCCGGGGCAGATCTGCAGCGGCTCTTCTTCCTCCAGCTGCGCGTCATCGGCTCGACGATGGGCACCCGGGAAGAGCTCTCCGACCTGCTCGCTTTCGTCTCCAACGCCGGGATCAGCCCTGAGATCGGGCTCGAACTGCCCATGGATCGGGCAGAAGAGGGGTTCCGGGCAATGCTCGAAGGTGACACTTCCGGCAAGATCGTCTTCCGTCGATGACGCCACCCGTCGCGTTGGATCAGCCGCTCGTCTACGGCAAGTGGTTCCTGAGAGACCCACTTGGCCCTCTCAGGACGTACAGTAAGTAACCGTGTCTGAGCCACCAAGTCGAATGGCGCCGGGGTCCGTGTACATCCCGGTGCCACGAGTGACAGGTCTGGTCGAGCTACTCGACCGGTTGGACCGTGCGGTTGCTGCCGCGCTGTCACCGGTCACCTCGGCGGAGGGCGTCAGCCGTGACGGCTGGCGAGTGCTGCTGATGCTGGCCCGTGGCGGCGGCCGGAGCATGGGCGAGATCGCTTCGCACACTGCTCTGCCGGCGCCCACGGCAACCCGCGTCGTGGACCGGTTGGTCGCTGCCAAGCTGGCCTACCGGCGCACCGATCCGGTCGACCGCCGCCGCGTCCTGGTCCACCTTGCGGGGGACGGGCGGGCAGTGGTCGAGCGGGTCTGCGGGCGAGTGGAACGCCGCGCAGGTGAAGCACTCGGCTCCCCCCACACGCCCGAACGTGCCCAGCTCGCCGAGCTCCTCGAGGCCCTGGCCAGCCAGGGCGTCACCGCCTGACCTGACCCTCGCCCCCCGCAAGCC
>DASYES010000803.1:0-1525 GCA_036498885.1 Pseudonocardia sp. | reverse complement strand
GATCGACCCAGCAACTAGGACAGGCACGGCGCGGAACGCTACCTGAAGCTACGACGAATCGCCGGTCCGACTAACCGCAGAAGCTGTTGCCGCAGGCGCAGCCCCCGCCGGCGTTCGGGTTGTCGATCGTGAAGCCCTGCTGCTCGATGGTGTCGGTGAAGTCGATCGTGGCGCCGCCCAGGTACGGAGCGCTCATACGGTCCATGACCAGCGGGACGCCGGAGACCTCGACCTCGACGTCGCCGTCGAGGCTGCGCTCGTCGAAGAACAGCTGGTACTGCATGCCCGAGCAGCCGCCGGGCTGGACGGCGACGCGCAGCCGCAGGTCGTCGCGGCCTTCGCTGTCGAGCAGAACGCGGACCTTCGCGGCGGCGGCGGTGGTGAGCGCCAGCCCGGTCGCGGGCGCCTCGGCGGGCGCGGAGGTGATGTCGATGGTGGTGTCTGCGGCGGTCATGTCGCTCCCGGTGATCGTCGTGCCGGATCGTGCACTTCGGTGGTACTTACCGGAGCAACTGGCGTCGCCCAGCGGTGTATTCCCATACTAGCCGCGATCCGGGCCTCAGGTGGTGCGGACGTCCGCGCCCTGGACGGTTACCGGAATCGAAGTGAGCCCCTTGGGGGCCGGACCGGAGATCCGCTGGCCCTGGGCGTCGAAGCGGGACTGGTGGCACGGGCAGGCGAAGCCGTCGGCGGGCGAGACGAACTCGACGGTGCACCCCTGGTGGGGGCAGATGGCGCTGTAGGCGGTGAAGTCGCCGCGATCCAGCTGCAGCACCCAGGCCGGCTCGTCCACGGACTCCACCGTGACCTTGCGGGCGCCGCCGACCGGCACGTCGGCCGTCTTGGCCAGGGTCTGGGCCGGCAGGGCGCTGTCGAGCTGCTTCTGCCGGCCGCTGCGGTGTGACGGCCGCAACAGCGCGGCCGAGCCGAGGACGACGGCGCCGAGGATCACGATCCCGCCGCCGATCAGGCTGCGCCGGGTGTGGTCCTCGCCGGCTCCGGGGTGCCGCTCGCGCATCTGATCGAGCCACGCGTCCAGCGAGTACAGCCGGGCCCCGGCGATGAGCAGCGGCGTGAGCGCGAACAGGTAGACGACGTCGGCGCTGGTGAACCACGGCGTGGCGCCCCAACTCACCGTCACCCAGAGCGAGAGCGCCAGCACCATCCCACCCGCCGCGGCGATCCGGGTGAACAGGCCGAGCAGCAGCCCGAGCCCGACCGCGAGCTCCGCGAGGGCCATGAGGACCCCGAACGCGAAGCTGTGGTCCTCTACGACGCCGAGCAGGCCACCGATCGGGCTGCTGGACCGGATCCCGACGACCGAGGCGTGCATCGACAGCGGGGACGACCCGTCCAGGAACCGCGGGTCGGCGATCTTGGCGATCGCACCGTCCAGGAAGACGATCGCCAGGAACGCCCGCAGCGGGAGCAGCAGCCACCCCGGGTCCTGGGTTCGGGCCCGTGCGGGCTGACTCATCGGCTCTCCTGCCTCGCGTGGTGCCTCGCGTGTTCTCGCGCCCACATT
>DASYES010000802.1:0-2842 GCA_036498885.1 Pseudonocardia sp. | reverse complement strand
CCCGGCCGGGTGGTGCGGCCGTCGCGCAGCGGCAACCCGCCGATGTCGCGAACGTTGTCGAGTCCCTCGAAGGTGAGCCAGCGCTCCGTTGATGCAGACACATGGTCACCCTCGCTCATCGGACCGCTTCGCCGCATCCCCGTGCACGTGACCGCAAGAGGAAGTTCCCGCGCAACGGCCCGATGTGCCAGGTCTAGAGAGCGGCCTCGAACGCGGCCGGGCTGAGCACCCGCCGGTTGACCACCGCGACGATCGGGCCGTCGGCCTCGCTGGCGCTGCGGGCTTCCTGCCACCCGGGGTCGGCCTGCATCGCCGCCCACTTCGTGACCATGTCGTCGTAGGAGTCGAACCGCAGCACGTACACGAGCTCGTTGTTGGAGTTGCTGCCGAGCTCGGTGAGGGTGATGAAGACGACCTCCATCCCGTGCTTGCGGAAGAAGCCCAGAGTGTGGTCCTTGAACCTCTGCACCAGAGCCGGCATGCGCCCCGGAACGGTGGTGTACTCGCGGATTTCGTAGATCATCATACGATCATATGGACAGCTGACCGAATGACCTGCAAGCATGTCCCATTGGTCGGCGACCGCGTCATAAGGGCCGTTCGGCGACCTCACCGGCTGTCTCAGCTACGCGACGGCTTAGGCTTCGTTCCACGAGTGACCGCGTACCAGCTCCCCACGCACCAGCAGCTCTCCGCAACTCGGTGATGGTCACGGAGTTGCGCCGCCGAACCCGAGGAACTCGATGACGGACCCCCGCACCAGCCTCATCCGCCAGCAGCTAGCCGATCTCGGCAGGCGCCACGCCGCCGAGGAGAGCCGGGGTGCCACCACCCCGCGGGCCACCCGCGTGCTGATCATCGGGAACTTCGGCAACGGCAACACCGGCGACGAGGCGATGCTCGCCCGCACGCTGCAGGAGCTCCCCGAGGGCACCGAGGTGCGCGTGGTGTCGCGCAACCCCCGCATGGTCGAGGCCCTGCACCGGGTGCCCGCCGTGGCCATGGAGGGCATCCCGTTCACGAAGGCGCTCAAGTGGTGCGACGGCATCGCAGTCGTCGGCGGGGGCCTGTTCGGCACCGGTTCGTCGTCGCTGGTCAACGCGCTGCCGGCGATCGTCTGGGCCGCCACGGCTCGCGGTCGTGACATCGCCTACGTGGCGGTCGGCGTCTACCCCGGCACGCCCGAACGGGTGCTCGACCTGCTGCGTCGCTCCGTCCGCAAGCCCGGTCGGATCACCGTGCGCGACGAGGTCTCGGCGGCCACGCTCGGCCCCGCGATCGTGGCGCCGGTGGTGGGCGACCTCGCGATGGGACTCACCCCCGCACCGGCCGCCGACGCCCGGCGCGCACTCGCTGCGGCCGGCGTCGACCCAGCGGTGCCGCTGCTGCTCGTCGCACCCAAGGCGCTGCCCAACCCGATCCTCGTCGACTGCCTGCAGGACGCAGCCGAGACGCTCGCCCGGCGCTGGATCGAGCGCGGCGGAGCGGTCGCGGGTCTCGCCATCAGCACCCACGCCGACTACGGGCTCGGGCTCGCCCGGCGTGACGAGGTGCTGGTCGAGGAGCTCGGGGAGCGGCTGGGACGCACGGTTCCCGTGCTCGGCCCGCAGCTGCCGCCCGCCTTGGCCAAGGCGGTGGTCGGCGAGGCCGATGCACTCTTCGGCCTGCGCATCCACGCACTGGTCTTCGCCGTGTCCACCGGCGTGCCCTGCCTGGGCGTCGGCTGGGAGGAGCGCACCACCGCCTTCCTCGCCGAGCACGAGCAGTCGGCGATCAGCACCCGGCCGCCCGCCGAAGAGCTGCACGCCTGGGTGGACCGGTCGCTGCCGGCTCGCTGGTCCGCGCGCCCGCGGCTGCTCTCCTCGTAACCGGCCGGCTCCCTACACACCCTCCGCCGGGCTGCGCCGCAGCATCGGCGGCAGCAACCGCGCCCCGGGACCGAGCTCAGCCACCCGGTCCTCGGGGTTGTAGAGCCGGCAGCGCTGCAGCGAGAGGCAGCCGCAGCCGATGCACGAGTCGAGTCCGTCGCGCAGAGCCACCAAGGCTTGGATCTGCTCGTCGAGCCGCCCGCGCCACGATCTCGACAGCCGCGTCCAGTCGGCCTTGGTCGGTGTCCGGCCGTCGGGGAGCTCGTCCAGGCCTTCGCGCACCTCGTCCAGTCCCACACCGATCGTGCGGGCGGCCCGGATGAAGGCCAGCCTGCGCAGCACGGAACGCTCGTAACGCCGCTGCCCGCCGGAGGTACGTGTGGTGCGCAGCAGCCCTTCCCGCTCGTAGTAGCGCAGGGCAGACGGCGGGTAGCCGCTGCGCTGAGCCACCTCACCGATCGTGAGCAGGTCGGTCGTCTCCATGCGCTCTCCTTGACCTGAAGCTGACTTCAAGTCGCACCGTAGTCGCATGACCGATATGACCGCCATCGTCACCGGCGCCGGGCAGGGGTTCGGCCTCGCCCTCACCGAGTCCCTCTCCGCCCACGGCGCCACCGTGATCGCCTGCGCCCGCGACTCCGCCAGGCTCCATGCCGCCACGGCAGGCCTGTCCGGTGTGACGGCCCTGCCCGGCGACGTCAACGACCCGGAGTTCCGCGCAGAGCTCCTCCGCGCGGCGGGACGGCTCGACCTGCTCGTGCACAACGCAGGGGAGCTCGGCCCCTCCCCCCTACCCACGCTCGAGCGCTATCCGCTCGACGCGCTGCGCGGCGTGCTCGAGACGAGCGTGCTCGCCCCACTCGCACTCACTCAGCTCGCGTTGCCACTGCTGCGCGCATCGCGAGCAGGCACCGTGATCACCCTGAGCTCGGATGCGGCCGTCGAGGCCTATCCCGGGTGGGGCGGCTACGGCG
>DASYES010000801.1:0-4137 GCA_036498885.1 Pseudonocardia sp. | reverse complement strand
CTGACCTCCGCCGCACGCGCCGTCGGTGGCGTGGCCACTGCGCTCGGCGTGGAGTACGTCGTCGCGTTGCTCACGGGTCAGCCTGCCCTGGTGCCGATGATGCTCGGGGCCGTGGTGGCGATGATGGCGGCTTTCGGCGTCAGCGACGCCACCCGCAGGGGGCAAGCCGTCACGCTGCTCAGTCTGCCGCTCTTCATGTTCGCCGGCATGGGCGTCGCCATCGCCGTGGACCGGTCCCGGCTGGCGTCCCTGGTGGCGTTCGTCGTCGTGATGTTCGTCGCCGTGTTCATACGGCGGTTCGGGCCCAGGTACTTCATCGGCGGGATGATCGCCTTCATGGGCTACTTCTTCGCCCTGTTCCTCGGTCTGACCCTGCCTGCGCTCCCTGCCGTCGTGCTCGCCGTGCTGATTGCCATCGCCTGGACCATGGTGCTCAGCCTGGTGCTCTTCCCCGTGCACAACGACCGCGTTCTGCGGCGCATGCTGCACGCGTTCGAGGCGAGGGCGCGTGCAGTGGGCGACGCCGCAGCCGGCCTGCTCGCCGCCCCCGACTCCGGCGGGGAGCGCGCGGTTCGGGCCCTGGCCCGCCTTCACGGACGTTCGGTGCAGGTCAACGAGGCTGCATTGATCATCGACGGGCAGCTGGGGACCCCGGGCGCCGTCGTCGATGACGCCGCGGCCGACGCGACGCGGCATGCGCTGTTCGACGGTGAGCTCGCCGCCGCCGAGCTCGCGGAGACGGTCCGGTTGCTGGTCGCGTCCGGCACCGTCCTGCCGGCAGCGGTCGCTGAGCAGGTCGACGGACTCCTCGACGCGGTGCGCAGCGGAGCGTGGAGCGCCGTGGAGGAGCGCGCCGCCCGGCTGGAGGCCGGGGCCCGGCAGGTCGTCGGAACGATCGAGATGCCGCTCACGACGGACGGGACCACCGCGGCCGGAGCGGGCACGATTCCGGTTGAGGCGTCGCACGTCGTGCGGCGGATGGCGGAGGCCGGATCCGGGTTGGCCCGCGCGTGGCGCGGCTGGACGGCCGTGGTCGCCCCCGGCGCCGATCACAGCGCCGTGGTCGCCCCCCGCTCCGGCCGGACCGACGAGGAAGGCGGCTTCACGCCGGCGGTGCAGCTGTTCGCCGGGAACATGCCCGGATCGGCGATCACGGTGGGGGCGATGATCGCAGGCAGCGCAGGCGGGTACTGGTCCCGGCTCTCGCTGACGACGCGGCAGGCCGTCCAGGTCGCTGTGGCGACCGGACTGTCGATCGCGGCGGGCGACGCCCTGTCCGGACAGCGCTACTACTGGGCGGTGCTCGCAGCATTCATCGCGTTCTCGGGAACCGCGACCAGCGCAGAGACCGTCGCGAAGGCGCTCAATCGGATCCTCGGCACGATGCTCGGGCTGATCGGGGCCATCCCGCTCGTGGCGCTGACCGGTTCGAGCACGGCCGCAGCGCTGCCCGTGATCCTGATCAGCATCTTCCTCGGGTTCTACCTGCTGCGGGTCTCGTACGCGGTGATGATCTTCTTCATCACCCTGCTGGTCGGCGAGCTCTACGCCGTGCTCGGCACGTTCACCCCCGAGCTGATGGTGCTGCGGCTGGAGGAGACCGCGATAGGCGGCGTGATCGGCTGCGTGGTGTGCCTCCTCGTGCTCCCGATCCGCACCCGGGCCGTCGCCACCGCGGCCCGCAAGGCGCTGCTCGACAACCTCCGCACGCTGCTGGAGCACCTCGAGGAGCACCTCCGCGACCCGCGGACCCCGGTCGACCTCCCGGGCGCCGCGCGCGTCCTCGACGCCCAGCTGCACCAGCTCCTGCTCATCTGGCGCCCGCTGACCCCGTCGGTGCTCCCGGCGGCCGGCGCCGCCCGGCGCCGCCGCATGATGATCTACACCGGCCTCGCCCACCACGCGAGGCGCGTGGCCCGGTTGGCCGACGCCGTGGAGCACCTCGACGACACACGGCGCGCCGGACTCGGCGCGGCGATCACCGGGATCACCGAGCTGGTCGACGCCCTCGTGCAGGACCAGCCCCAGCCTGATCCCATGCTGATCGCCGCGACCGCCGACCGGCTGGCGGCGCTCGACGTCGCCGACCACCCCGCGCGCCCGCTCGTCCACGAGCTCACCCGCCTGCACGGCACGCTCGTGGCGCTCGCCGGCGCTCCCGGCGTCGTCCCGGCGCGCCCGACCGTGAGCGATCCGGCCCGTGAACCGACTGTGCACGGTCACGTGCAGAGATCGAGCGGGCGGCCGGCCGAGGCCACCCTCGCCCTCGTCGACATGCGGGGCCACCAGCACGACGGGACCACGACCGACGCCGACGGGTACTACCGGCTCACCCCGCCGGAGCCCGGCTACTACCTGCTGATCTGCACGCCGGTCGGCGCGAGCGGGCTCGCTGGGGACGCCGCGCCGGACGCCAACTGGGTGAGCGTGGACGCGAGCCCCAGCCGGCACGACATCGTGCTCCCGATCAGAGAGCCCGAGAGCCCGGGCGACGGACGAAAGAGTCAGCTCGTCGGCAGCAGCGGCACGCCACGCGCGGACCGACGGCGCCCCTGACGGTGTCGCAGCGTCGCGGCGACCGTCCCCGCGGATGCACGGCAGAGCCAGATCCCCTCGCGGTCCTCATCGCGCACCGACGACCAGCAAACGGTCGCCAGGGGGCGGTCTCGGAGGACACTTCGTGACCCGTGCCATGCGGAGCGGACGCCTACCTTCCGACGTTCGACCCCGGACCCGGGGGTTCCTGCGCCTTCTCCTCGACGAGTTCCGACCTCGTCGCGGTCGCGTCACGTGGGCCGGCGAGTGGCCGGGCGTCCGTGCCCAGTGGCCCGACGACGGCCAGCAGCACGAGCGCGAGTACCGGCGCCGCGGCGACTGCGGCGAAGCCGATGTCGCCGTGAGCGCTGTAGGCGGGCACCCACACGAGCGGGGCGAGAGCACCCCCGAAGAACTGCAGCGACAGTGCGAGGGAAGCGGCACCGGCCCGGTTACCTGACGCGCTCGTCGCCGCGATCGCGTTGACCGTGGTGCGCAGCCCGGTGACGGCGATGCCGACCACGGCGATCCCGGCGGTCATCAGGAGCACGGTCGGGCTCAGCGCCGCGGCCAGCACCCCCACGGCGAGCGCGACGTTCATGGCGATGCCGGTGCGGCGCGGACCGAGCGCGTCCAACCGCCCTCCGAGCATTGACGCGGCCGCGAGACCGGCCACCCCGAACGCCGCGGAGACCAGACCGCGCTCCCCTGCGCCCAACCCGAACTCCTCCTGGGCCCGCAGCACGCCGAGCAGCGTCAGCCCGACGCTGGCGCAGTAGCAGAGGAACGACAACGCGCACGCGACGGCGAGCCGGCCGTTGGCGAGCTCCCGCCACCGCACCACCCGCGCGGAGGCCGGGCGCGTCCCGGAGGAATGCATCACCGGGGGCAGCAACGCCAGCACGGCGGTCACCACGCTCGGGGCCACGAACGCCCAGCGCCAGTTCACCGTGGCGGCCGCACCGCTGACGAGGGGGCTGAACGCCTGACCGGCCGCCTGCATCCCGGCGAAGAGGCCGAGTGCGCGACCGAGCCGGGCACGGGGCACGAGATCGGTGATCGCCGCGACGAGCAGCGGGATCATGAACGCGTTGGCCGCGCCCTGCAGGACACGAGCGGCGAGGAACCAGGCGATGGTCGGCGCGAGCCCGCACAGGGCGCACACCACCACGCCGAGCACCAACGCGACCCGCAGCGTCCGGGCCCGTCCCCAGCGCTCGGCGAGGGTGCCCGAGACCAGCATGAGCACCGCCAACGGCACCATGTAGGCCGTCACCGAGGCGGCGGCGACCTCCGGCGTCGTGCCCAGACCGGTGGCGACCTCCTGCAGCATCGGCGTGACCATCGTGCTGCCGTAGGTGCCGAGGAACCCACCGACGTACAGCGGCCACATCCGGGGCCGACGTGCCTCCGGATGTGGCCGTGCAGCGCTCGCCCGGATGGGTTCAGGCATTCACGAAGTTGTTGACGATGGAGTCGAAGGTGTTGTCCTCCTCGAGCAGGCCCCAGCTCACCATCCATTCGTAGGTGCGCTGGAACTGCTCCTGCGGGTAAGGCGCGGGCTCGACGTAGCGCAGCCGACCCAGCGGAATGTCCTCAGGA
>DASYES010000800.1:0-4264 GCA_036498885.1 Pseudonocardia sp. | reverse complement strand
CCTCGCGTTCCCGGTTGCGGGTGGAGCCCTGCACGATCGGTGCGTCCAGCGCCTCGCCCAGCTCTTCGAGCTGGTCGAGGTAGGCGCCGATCACCAGGGTGGGCTCGTCGGGATGGCGGTCCAGGATGGCCCGGACGACGGGCAGCTTGGTCCGCGCGGTGGAGCAGACCCGGTAGCGCTCGTCGGGTTCGGCGGTGGCGTAACCGAGCCGCTCGGCGTCGGTGAGCGTGACCCGCACCTCGACGCAGTCCGCGGGCGCGATCCAGCCCTGTGACTCGATGTCGCGCCACGGCGCGTCGTAGCGCTTCGGCCCGATCAGCGAGAACACGTCACCCTCGCGGCCGTCCTCGCGGACCAGGGTGGCGGTCAGCCCGAGCCGGCGCCGGGACTGCAGGTCGGCGGTCAGCCGGAAGATCGGTGCCGGCAGGAGGTGCACCTCGTCGTAGATGATCAGGCCCCAGTCGCGCGAGTCGAACAGCTCGAGGTGCCGGTACTCGCCCTTGGTCTTGCGGGTGATCACCTGGTAGGTGGCGATCGTGACCGGGCGGATCTCCTTGCGCTCGCCGGAGTACTCGCCGATCTCGTCCTCGGTGAGCGAGGTGCGCGCGATGAGCTCCCGCTTCCACTGGCGTCCCGACACGGTGTTGGTGACGAGGATCAGCGTGGTGGCCTTCGCCTGCGCCATCGCGGCCGCACCGACCAACGTCTTTCCCGCGCCGCACGGCAGCACCACCACTCCGGAGCCGCCCGCCCAGAAGCCCTCGACGGCGTCGCGCTGGTAGTCGCGCAGCGTCCAGCCGTTCTCGGCCAGGTCGATGGCGTGCGCCTCGCCGTCGACGTAGCCCGCGAGGTCCTCCGCAGGCCAGCCGATCTTCAGCAGCGCCTGCTTGAGGTGCCCGCGCTCGGACGGGTGCACGAGCACCGTGTCGTCGTCGATGCGGGCCCCGAGCAACGGGGAGATCTTCTTCTGCCGGAGCACCTCCTCCAGCACCGCCCGGTCCAGCGCGACCATGACCAGCCCGTGCAGGGGGGAGTTCGTGAGCTGCAGGCGCCCGTACCGGCCCATCGTGTCGACGACGTCGACGAGCATCGGCTGCGGCACCGCGTAGCGCGAGAAGCGGACGAGCGCGTCGACCACCTGCTCGGCGTCGTGGCCCGCGGCGCGCGCGTTCCACAGCGCCAGCGGGGTGACCCGGTAGGTGTGGACGTGCTCGGGCGCGCGCTCCAGCTCAGCGAAGGGCGCGATCGCCGACCGCGCCTCCGCGGCGGCCGGATGGTCGACCTCGAGCAGCAGCGTCTTGTCGGATTGGACGATGAGCGGCCCGTCGGTCATACGTGTGGTACTCCTCATGAAATCCGGCCCATGACTGGGCCGGACCGGATCAACGGTGGGCGCGGGCGACTGATCTGATCGGGGGAACGCCACCCGCCCGGCCTCGGAGAAAGGGTCGGCGTCGACTTCGGTTATGCTGTGCCGGCTCTGTCCGAAAGTGCACGTGTGCCACCGCGATCGTACCGGGTCCTGGCGGTCATCGCCCTTCCCCAGAGGGTGCGTGTCGGAGCCGGCGGAGCGCGCATGATGCGGGCCGGAACACCCGACCAGCCCGCCCCCAACATGAAGGCGCGACGGATCGACCCGATGCTCATAGCAATGCTCCCCGGGCCTGTTACCCGCTCCCGGCCATCCACCGCCCCTGGACTGCAGCTCAGCTGGTCCGGGCTCGCGGCCGATCATCAGCGCGTGCCAGAGTTCACCCGATCTGCGCAGGCAAGCGTCAGGGGGACGTTGACGTGACCAGCACCGAGACCGGACCAACGTGGTCCGAGCGGTTCAACCCGCGAAACTGGACGCTGGCCTGGAAGCTGGTGATCGTCTGTCTCATACCGGCCTTGCTGGCGTTGGCCCTGGGTGTCCTCCGGGTGTCCGACCAGGCCGGCCAGGCCGCTGAGCTGGGCCGGAGCAGCCGGCTCCTCGAGGTGGCGCAGCAGGTCTCCACCACGGCCGACGCCCTGCGCGCCGAACGTAACGCCTCCACGCTGTTCGCCGCGGGCAACCGCACGGACAACCGGGCCGCGCTCGAGGACGGGTTCCGCCAGACCGACACCGAGATCGACCAGATGCTCGCGGCTGTCCACGGCACCAGCGAGCTCGAGGTCACCACCCGCAGCGCCCTCCAGAAGACCGAGCGCGAGCTGCAGATCCTCGCGCCACTGCGCACCGACGCCGCGCAGGACGTCGCCGTCGACTACGACCAGGTCAAGTCCCGCTACACCGCGGTGATCGACAGCGTCGACATCCTCGGCCGGGCGCTGCTGCGACAGCTGAGCACGCCCGGCATCGGAGGGCTGCCCGACGCCCTCACTGCCGTCATGAACATCACGGAGCAGCTGGCCGCACAGCACACGGAGCTGGGAGCGGCCATCAGGAGTCGCACGCTCCGGCCGCAGGACGCCGAGGCAGCTACCGCCGCCGACAGCCAGCTCACGGCCGCCGCTCGCGAGTACTCCTCAGCCCTCACCCTGGGTGTCGTCGGTAACCCGCTCGACGAGACGGCCAACACGCAGCGCGAGAACTTGAAGGCGGCGATCCTCGACACCCCGGCGAACAAGCCGATCACGAGCGTTCGCGCAGATGAGTGGGACGCCGCCTACATCGACGCGGATGCTGCGGCCGACCGGGCCTCCACCCGTATCCGCAAGGCACTGTCCGCCTCGAGCGCGGCGGCCGAGGAGCGGGCGAGCAACGAAGCCGGCCTCAACTCGGTGATCCTGATGCTCGGCCTGCTGATCGGCGCCACGATCGCGGTGCTGGTCGCCCGAGCCCTGCTCCGGTCGCTGCAGATCCTGCGCACCACCGCACTCGACGTCGCCGAGCGACGGCTGCCGCAGGCGGTCGAGGGCATGCGCGCGGGCGAGACGCCCGACGTGGAAGTCGACCCGGTGCCACTGGGCGGCCGCGACGAGGTGGCCCAGGTGGCCCGCGCGTTCGACGCGGTCCACGGACAGGCGGTCCGACTGGCGGCCGAGCAGGCGGCACTGCAGTCCAACGTCAGCGCGATGTTCGTCAACCTCTCCCGCCGCAGCCAGGCGCTCGTCGAGCGCCAGCTGCAGCTCATCGAGCAGCTGGAGAGCAACGAGCAGGACCCGGACCAGCTGTCCAACCTGTTCCAGCTCGACCACCTCGCCACCCGTATGCGGCGCAACAGCGAGAACCTGCTGGTTCTCGCAGGCACCGACCTCGCCAAGCGCAACATCGCCCCGATCCCGATGGTCGACGTGCTGCGCGCCGCGGTGTCCGAGGTCGAGCAGTACCAGCGCATCGTCGTGCAGGCCCCACCGTCGGTCACAGTCGTCGGCCGGGCCGCGTCCGACCTCGTCCACCTGCTGGCCGAGCTGCTGGACAACGCCACGAGCTTCTCCCCGCCCGACTCGCAGGTGGTCATGAGCACCGCCCGCACGGGCGACGGCTCGATCGTCGTCGAGATCGCCGACCGCGGCGTCGGCATGGTCGACCACGAGCTCAACGACGCCAACCAGCGCCTCAGCGGCCCGGCAGGCGTCGACGTCTCGGCGTCCCGGCGCATGGGCCTGTTCGTGGTCGGTCGCCTCGGCGCCCGCCACGGCATCAGCGTTCGGCTCAGCACCTCGTCCGCGGGCGGTCCCGGTGCGGGCCTCACGGCCTCGGTCACCGTGCCCGGTTACCTCATCCCCTCCTCCAACGAGCCGGCAGAGACCCACCGCCCGGCCGCCGCGATTCCCACTCGCACCAACACGCTCACGGCGCAGCGTCCGGGCACCAACGGCTCGGTTCGTCCCGGATCGCTCTCGGCGCTGGTCGCGGGCACCGACGGACCGGCCAACCCAGCTGGTGTCTTCGACGCTCCGGCCGGCCATGACGGGCAGTTGTTCGCCCCGCAGCCGCCGCCGGTGAACGGCTCGCTCGGAAAGCTGCCCACCAGGCGACCCGGGCAGTCGGTGCGTCCCGACGGGCCGAACCCGCCGCCGCCCAACAACCGGCCGGATCCTGCAGAGCAGGCCGCAGCCGACCAGGCCAAGGCGGAGCAGCAGCAGATGCAGCTGCAGAGGGCCCGGGAGCTGGCAGCGAAGGCTGCAGCCGATGCCGCGAAGATCTCCGAACAACAGCAGCAGCGACGAGAGCAGCAGCGCTCCTCCGGCCAGCCGCCCGGCTCGCAGAACACCGGTTCCTACCGCAACGGTGTGCAGCCCGACTCCGCTCGTTCCGTGTGGGGCAGCACCAGCGAGA
>DASYES010000799.1:0-1671 GCA_036498885.1 Pseudonocardia sp. | reverse complement strand
TATTTATGGTCCTACCGGAGGCTAGTTAAGGAGCCATTCGCCGGTATTCACGCTGACGAGGCCATGACGGGCCGCGGCGATCACGGCCTCGCGCTGCGAGTGCACGCCCAGCTTGGTCAGCACACTCTGGACGTGGCTGCGGGCGGTGCTCCGGGTGATCTTCATGGAGCGCGCGAGGGTCGCGGTGTTCTCACCGCGCACCAGCCGGGTCAGCACCTCGCGTTCACGCGGGGTCAGGTAGTGGGCGAGCCGCTGCGCCTCGCTGCGCGGGCGCGGCGGCACGGGGGAGCCGGTGGTCGGGGCGACCACCACGTCGCCCGCGTGGACGCGGGCCAGCATCGCGACGATCTCGCCGGCCTGCTGGCCCTTGTGCGCGAAGCCGCGTACGCCCGCCGCGAGGGCCGTCTCGAGCAGCTCGGCGTCGATCGAGCCCGACAGGAGCATGAACCGCGTCGACGGCGCGGCGCGTACGAGTCCGGGCAGGCTCTCCAGCACCGACCCGGTGGGGAACTGCAGATCGAGCAGACATACGTCGGCCGCTGCCGACCGGAGCAGCCGCAACGCCGCCTCGGGCGAGTAGACCACGCCGACCACGTCGTGTCCCGACTCGCGCAGCACCATGGCCAGCGAGTCCGCGAACACCGCGTGGTCGTCGCAGATCAGTACTTTCACGGGCAGACCGCCGAGGGCAGCAGAATCCGCACCCGTGCGCCGCCCAGCTCGCACCTGCGCACCTCGAGCCCACCCCCGTAGCCGGAGACCAGGTCGTGCACGATGCCCAGTCCGAGCGAGGCGAGACCGGCCGCCCCGCCGCCGAACCCCGGCCCGTCATCGTCGACCTGCACGACCGTCCAGCCGTCCTCGCAGGCCACGCTCACGTCGACGCGGTCGCCGGCGATCCGGCACGCGTTGTCGAGGATGTTGCGCACGGCACGCCACAGCGCCAGCGGGTCGATGTGCGCCCACGCCGGGCCGGAGGCGTAGCCGACCCGGCGGATCGAGGCCAGCCGCAGCCCGGCGACGATCTCACCGACGAGCTCGTCGACACGGACGCGCTCGGGACTCGGAAGGCCGTCGTCGGGCCCGTCGTCGTCCTCGTCGAGACGCCGGAGCAGGTGGTCCAGCCAGCGGGTCTCGCCGAGCAGCGCATCCACACGCCTGCGGCTGGCCGGGCCGATGTCGTCGGAGACCGCCATGGCGGAGGCCAGCATGATGATGGTGCCGAGCTCGTGACGGATGTCGTGCCGGATCCGGCGTCGCCACAGGTCCGGGTCGCCGGGTGACGGTACCGGCAGAACCATCGCGTCAGTCGTGGACACCGTGCCACGGTTCAGCCGCGGGGCCGTAGCCGTTGGTGAGGAACGTGATTGCCCATCGATCATGGCAGACCCCCGTCTTCGGAAAACATGAACCAACGTTGTCGACCGTCACTCGGTAGGACGCCGGTGTCCAGGCAGCCGGTGGTAAAGAGAGGGTTGCTGGCCGAAGGTGGTCATGTGGTCACTGAGAGTAAACTATGCTTGAACTCGATGCGTCTACGTGCAATCAAGGTGCGGAGACGTTCCTCGGTAAACCTCGTCCAAAGTCACCGATAGTGACTGCGGACTGCAGCGGTCCGCCACTCGTTTCAGCGCCGCACGGCCCATTCTGCGTGCTTCGGCTGGATTGTCG
>DASYES010000798.1:0-4910 GCA_036498885.1 Pseudonocardia sp. | reverse complement strand
ACGAGGTGGACTCGTGGGAGTGGTACAGCTGGGACTCGTTCGTCGCTGACGCCCGTGCCGCCGACAGCGACATCTCTCCGTGGGCCCGGTTGCAGGCGCCGTTGCTCGATGCGTGCCGCGACACCTGGATGCCACGCCCCGCTTGACCGGATCGCGTGAAAGGCTCTCCCCACAAGCGGCTGGGGGAGCAGCGGATGCACGAGATCACGATGTTCAGCGGGTCGGCGCACCGGGAGTTGGCTGCGGCGATCTGCCATCACCTGGACATACCGCTGGCCCCGACGCGCGTCACGCGATTCGCGAACGACTGCCTCGAGGTGCAACTGCTCGCCAACTGCCGTGAGCGCGACGTCTACATCGTGCAACCGCTGTCGCCGCCGGTGCAGGAGCACCTGGTGGAGATGCTCCTGATGCTGGACGCCGCTCGGGGTGCCTCGGCGGGCCGGATCACCGTGGTGATGCCCCACTTCGCCTACGCGCGTTCGGACAAGAAGAACGCGCCGCGGATCTCGATCGCCGCCCGGCTGATGGCCGACCTCATGCGGACCGCAGGTGCCGACCGGGTGCTGACCATGACCCTGCACTCGCCCCAGGTGCACGGGTTCTTCGGCGTTCCGGTCGACCACCTGCACGCGCGGCACGAACTGGCCCAGCACTTCCGCCGCGGCGACCTCACGAACTCCGTCGTCGTCTCCCCGGACCTGGGCTACGCCAAGGAGGCCTCGCGGTTCGCGCGCCTGCTCGGGGTGCCGGTGGCGGCGGCCGCCAAGGAGCGCCTGGCGGACGACAAGGTGGTGATCAGTGAGATCATCGGCGACGTCAGGGGGCGCGACGTGGTGGTGCTCGACGACGAGATCGCCCGCGGCACCACCATCCTGGAGCTGCTCGACCGGCTCGCCGAGCAGGACGTGGCGTCCGTACGGGTCGCCTGCACCCACGGCCTGTTCACCGACGGTGCGCTGGCCCGGATCGGGGACCGCGAGGACGTCACGGAGATCGTCTGCACGAACACGGTGCCGGTGCACGACGCGGATCGCGCCCCCAAGCTCACCGTGCTCTCGATCGCACCCGTGCTCGCCGAGGCGGTGCGGCGGATCCACAACGGCGAGTCGGTGAGCGTGCTGTTCGAGCAGAGCTGACGCGCCGGGCAACGGGCACGGAACCGGATGTGACGGCCAGGTACTCCTCCAGGTAGGTGAGTAACCAGCACGAGGAGGCCGGTTGGGACGCGACGACGCGGGGTTCCGGACTTTCGCCACCGCGCGGTACGGGCCGCTGGTCCGGGCGGCCGTGCTGCTGGGCTGCAGCCGTCCGGACGCCGAGGACGCCGCGCAGGACGCGCTGAGCCGCTGCTACGTGGCATGGTCGCGGGTGCGCGCGGCCGACGACCCGGAGGCCTATGCCTACCGGGTGCTGGTCAACGGGATCTCCAGGGGCAGGCGCAGGCGGTGGCTGGGCGAAGTGCCGCACGCCGAGCCGCCCGAACCGGCAGGGCAGGCCGGCCCCGAACCCGAGATCCTGCTACGCACGACTGTCGGAGCTGCGCTGGCGAGGCTTCGCCGCGAGCACCGGCAGGTCGTCGTGCTGCGCTTCTTCGCCGACCTGAGCGAGCGCCGCACCGCGGCCGTCCTCGGGGTTCCGGCCGGCACCGTGAAGAGCCGGACCGCTCGGGCCATCGCCCTGCTGGCCGCGGACACCACGCTCGCGGACCTGCTGCCGACCGCGGAGAAGGAGCCGGGATGAGGCCAGAGGACATCGACGCAGACGACATCGGCACGCTGCTGCGGCGCACCGCGTCGGGGCTCGACGTGCGGGACGCCCCGGTGGAGGAGATCGTCCGCACGGGCCGCCGCCGCGCCCGTCGACGGATCGTGGCGCAGGTGGCCGGAACGGCCTCGGCGGTCGCGGTGGTGGCCGTGCTCGTGCCGCTGGGGATCGGGACGCGGCACATCGCGCCGGCGGCACCGCCGGCGTGTGCGGCCGAGGTCGCTCCAGCCGTGCTGCCCGAATGGGCCAGGACCGGCTTCACCGCGCCTGAGCCGACGATGCCCTACGTGCTCGGCGACGGCGGGCACATCGCGGCGATCCTGTTCGGCCCGCTCACCTCTCCGCCGGAGCCGGACCGGAACAACAAGATCCTCTGGGTGTCCCGGGGGCCGGCATCCCCCGGCCCGCTGCTGATCACCGCGCGCCGAAGCCCCGACGACCCTCCCGTCGTCCGCGAGGTGCCCGGAGGACCCGGACCGTCGGGGGTCGACCTGCCGGCCCCCGGCTGCTGGACGCTCGACCTGCGGTGGGGCGATCGCACCGACACCGTCCGGCTGAACTACCTCCCCGGCTGACCGCCGCGGCCTGCGGATGCCGCGTCGATGGGCGAAGATCCGGCCGTGCACAGCAAACTGGTCGCCGTGGCGGTCGACTGCCTCGACGCCGAGCGGTGTGCCGCGTTCTGGTGCGCGGCGCTCGGCGTCGAGGTGCGCGGCCGGTGGGGGGACGCCCATGAGGTGCAGTACGTGGAGATCGGCTCGGCGGACCGGCCGATGCTGGTCTTCCAGCCCGTTCCCGAGGGCAAGGTCGGGAAGAACCGCCTGCACCTGGACATCGCGCCGGCGAGCGGGTCGCAGGAGGACGAGGTGGAGCGGCTGGTGCGGCTCGGTGCCGTGCGGGTCGCGGACGAGGCCGAGCACCCATGGGTGGTGCTCGCCGACCCCGAGGGCAACGAGTTCTGCGTGCTGCCCCCGCGCTCCGGCTGAGCGCCGGGCAAGCGATCAGCCCGGCGTGCCCTCGACGCGGCAGGTGTTGCGGCACTCGCCGATGCCCTCGACGCGCGTCACGACCTGCGAGCCTGCTCCGAGGTAGCGCTGGGGCTTGCGCGCGTGGCCGACGCCGCCGGGGGTGCCGGTGGCGATCAGGTCGCCCGGCGCCAGCGTGATGATCGAGGACACGTACTCCACCAGCGCGGCAGAGTCGAACACGAGGTCGCTGGTGTGGGCTTTCTGCATCAGCTCGCCGTCCACGCTGCACGTGAGCTCACCGGGCACCACCCCGTTCTCGGTGGTGACCAGCCATGGCCCGACCGGTGTGCTCGCCTCGAAGGTCTTGCCCTGCAGCCACTGCAGAGTGCGGTACTGGAAGTCCCGTGCGGTGATGTCGTTGACCACGGTGTAGCCGGCGATGGCCGCCGCGGCCTGCTCCCGGGTGGCGTGGCGCACCTCGGCCCCGACCACGACGCCGAGCTCAGCCTCCCAGTCCACCTGTTCCGACCCGGCCGGCAGTGTGATCGGGTCGTACGCGCCGATCAGCGACCGCCCGTACTTGGCGAACAGCGTGGGGACGTCGGGGAGCTCGCGTCCCATCTCCAGGATGTGCGCGCGGTAGTTCAGCCCGACGCACACGATCTTCTCCGGGAACGGCACCACGGGCGCGTAGTCCAGGGTGGCGAGGTCGTGGCGGGTGCCGTCGGCCGCGGCCGCCTCGGCACGCCAGTCCGGCCTGCGCAGGAGAGCGCCCAGGTCCGGGTGGCCGAGGTCGACGGCGTCGTCGTCCTCGACGCGAACGGCGCGGGTGCCCTCGGCGGTGCGGACGGTGGCGAGTCTCATGCGTGCTTCCCTGCCTGTTCCTTGTCTGCTGCCTGTTCCTCGTCTGCTGGCTGTTCCTCGTCTGCTGGCTGTTCCTCGTCGACTGCCCGGTTCTTCTCGACGGTGCTGCGGGCGAGGCCGAGTGCCTCGAAGACCGGGTCGTCGCTGAACCGGAAGGCGTCGAGGCCCTCCTCGGTCGTGAGCGTCACCGGGGCCCAGGACGGCACGGCGAACAGGTCGCCCGTCGCGACCTCGTACCGCTCTGCGCCGACCGTGACGACGCCGGAGCCGGAGAACACCTGCCACACAGCCGAACCGGCCACGCGCGTGGTGGCCGACCGGGCGCCCCTGGCGAACCGGTGCATCTCGCAGCGGATCGTCGAGAGCGCGTCGCCGCCGGTGGCCGGGTTGCTGAACCGGATGGCGGCGTGCCCGGGAGAGACCACGCCGGGGTGCCCCTCCTGCTCCAGCTCGAGCTGAGCCGCGAGCGCGGCGTCGGTGTGCTCCCAGCGGTAGGCCATGAGCGGCGACGCGGGGGTGCGTGGCGCGCCGATCGGCCGCAGCCCGGGGTGTGCCCACAGTCGCTCGTTGCGCGACGCCACCGGCGTCTCGCGGGTGGCGAGCTGGTCGGGGCCGAACTCGAAGAACCCGGCGTCGAGCTGGCGGACCAGCGGGATGTCCAGTCCGTCGACCCAGGCCATCGGGTGATCGGTGGTGTTGTGGTGCTCGTGGAAGTGCATGCCCGGGGTGAGCAGCAGGTCGCCGCGGCGCATCGCGACCGGGTCGCCCGCCACGTTCGTCCAGACGCCCTCGCCCTCGACGACGAACCGGAACGCGGTCTGCGTGTGCCGGTGCGCGGGCGCCTCCTCGCGGGGGCCGAGGTACTGGATGGCCGCCCACAGTGTCGGCGTGGCGTAGGCGGTGCCGGGCAGACCGGGGTTGGCCAGCGCGATGGCCCGGCGCTCGCCGCCGCGGCCCACCGGCACCAGCTCGCCGCTGCGCGCGGCCAGCGGGTACAGGGTGGACCAGCGCCAGAGCATCGGGACGGCAGCGGGCTCCGGGGTCTCGGGCATGAGCCCGGCCCGCTGGGTCCACAGCGGCGCCATGTGGGCTGCGGCGAAGTCGGCGTAGAGCTGCTCGAGCGCCGCCGCTTCCTCAGCGGTGGGCTCGGCGACCGGCCGCGTGTCGGTGCTGGTCATCGAAGCACTCCTTCCGATCAAGCTGTCCCTCCCGACGCTAGGAACTGCCGCCGGACCCGTCTCGTCCCGCGCACGACATTCGGTCATGCAGAATCTCGGGGGTGCCGACACCGACCGGCTCGACCTCCGCCGA
>DASYES010000797.1:0-2487 GCA_036498885.1 Pseudonocardia sp. | reverse complement strand
CGCCGTTCGGTTTCCTGGGCGGCGATCACCTGCTCGGTGAACCGCTCGTTGGCACGCTCCCGGGCGACGAGCCTGCGGTGCAGCCGCGCGGAGTGCAGGGCTCCCGCGACGAGCCGGCCGATCGAGGTGAGCAACCGGATGTCCCGGGCGGTGAACTCGCGACGGACCACCGTGTGCACGTTGAGCACACCGACCAGACCGGCGACATCGCTGGTCATCGGCACCGAGGCCATGGAGGTGTAGTCGACGCCGCGCAACGCCGCGATCGGCAGGTAGCGCGGGTCGGCGTGCTTGTCGTCGACGATGACGGCGGGCCTGCCGTGCTCCGCGACCCAGCCCGCGACCCCCGTGCCGATCGGCAGCCGCACCCGCCCCACCTGCCCGTCGAACGGTGGGGTGGCGCCGGCGAGGGTGAGCGAGCGCCCGGCGTCGTCGAGCACGTGCACGAAGCAGACGTCGGTGGCGGTGGCCTCGACGATCAATCGCGCGACCGCAGCGGCGAGTGGCTCGACGTCCGGCCCCGACGACGTGGCCTCCACGATGGCGAGCAGCAGCGCGTTCTCCGCCTCCAGGTCGGCGAGATCGCCCAGGGTGGGGCGCCGTGTGCTCGTCATTGGAAGATGCCCTCGCGCAGAGCCGCGGCCACGGCCCCGGCCCGGTCGTTCACCGAGAGCTTGCGGTAGATCGAGCGCAGGTGGCTCTTCACGGTCTCGTCCCCGACCGTCAGGCGGGTGGCGATCGCCCGGTTGGAGAGGCCGCTGACGATCAGTGAGAGCACCTCGCTCTCGCGGTGGGTGAGGCCGTGGCGGGCGCCTGGCCAGAACTCCCCGCTGTGCAGCCGCGCCGCGGAGGCGACCGCGCGCCCGGCCATCCCCGGGTCGATCACGGTCTCTCCGGAGTGCACCAGCTCGAGGTGGCGCACCAAGTCCTCCCCGGTGATCCGCTTGATCAGGTAGCCTGCCGCTCCGGCTCGCATGGCCTGGAACAGGTACTGCTCGTCGTCGTACACCGACAGCAGCACCACCCGCCGCTCGGCGCGCTCCTCGCGCAGCCGTCGGCACAGATCGAGGCCGCTCGCCCCGTTCAACCGGACGTCGGAAAGCACGATGTCCGGGTCCAGCCCCGTGACCAGCGGGACGGCGTCATCCGCGCCCTCCGCCTCGCCGACCACCTGGACACGGGTGCGAAACGGCGCCAGCATCGCCTTGAGCCCATGGCGCACCATCTCGTGGTCGTCGACCAGGACGATGCGCAAGGGGCCGGGCATCACATGACGATAGGGCCCCGGCATCCGGGCGAACACCTCTTCAGAGGCGTCTTCGCGGCGGCATCCCCCGCCGTACCCCCAGTGCGGGGGACCCGGTGGAGCCGTGATCGGCCTAACGTCTTCCTACTGCGGCAGCGGCGCCGCCATTCCAGGGTGGTGGGCGCGGCGGAGGGGCAGGTGGATGCGATGGTGGACAAGGCGCTGCGGATCGTGCGGGCCGGTGCGGTGTCGCGCCCGGTGATGATCGCGATCGCGGGGGACAGCGCGTCGGGCAAGACGACCATCACCCGCGGCCTGGTGCAGGCTCTGGGCCCGGACAACTGCGTGTCGATCTGCGTGGACGACTACCACCGCTACGACCGGGCCGAGCGGCGCGACCTGCCCTTCACGGCGCTGCACCCCGACTGCAACCACCTCGACATCATGGAGCAGCACCTGCAGCTCCTGGCCAGCGGACAGCCGATCCTCAAGCCCGTGTACGACCACCGCACCGGCGAGTTCTGCAGGTCGGAGCGGGTGGAGCCGAACCGCTACATCATCGTCGAGGGCCTGTTCCCGCTGTACAGCAAGCTCGCGAGGGCGTGCTTCGACGTCACCGTGTACCTCGACCCGCCGGAGCGGATCCGCCGCCGCTGGAAGCTGACCCGCGACGTCCGCGCCCGGGGCTACACGCGGCCCGAGGTGCTCGCCGAGATGAACCGCCGGATCGCCGAATCCGAGGCCTACATCCAGCCGCAGCGCAGCCAGGCCGACATCGTCGTCCGGTTCGCGCCGATCCCGTCACGGGACGACCTGCCGGCCACCTCGCTCTCGGCGGAGCTCGTGCTCCGGCCGACCATCCACCACCCCGACCTGAGCAGCGTCCTGGCCGATCATCCCTCGATGCGCCTGAAACTGTGCCGCGACACCGACGGCAGGCCGGTCGACACGCTCCACGTGCACGGTGACGTCGCCGAAGAGGAGAGCCGCACCCTGGAGAAGGCGATCTGGGCGCTGCTCGACCAGCCGGGCGATGTTCCGTACGGGCTGGGCATGCTCAGCTGGGGGCAGCGCAGCGGGCCGCTGGCGGTCACCCAGCTCCTGCTCCTCTTCCACATGCTGGATGCGGCGTAACTGCCGCGGATTCCGGTTTCCGGACCCCGCCTCGTCGACCCCCGCGTTGCAACAATCACGGCCCTGATCCGGGCGACTCGCGCAGCAGAACCGGGCGACTCGCGGGG
>DASYES010000796.1:0-5134 GCA_036498885.1 Pseudonocardia sp. | reverse complement strand
CCCTGCACCGCGCAAGCGCGGTGGACTGACCGGCATGGTGCTGGCGGAGCTCCGCCAGCTCGCCGGGGAGCTCAACATCCCCGACACTGCCGGCATGCGCAAGGGCGACCTGATCGCCGCCATCAAGGAGAAGCAGGGCGGTGCGCCCGCCCGCAAGTCGGCCGCCGCGCAGCTCTCGCTGCCGGACAACTCCGTGCCTGCCGCCAGCACGGACGCTCCCACGGTCGCTGACGCTGCCAGCACCAACGGTGCCGCGCAGGCCGAGGCCGCCCCGCCCGCCGCACCACCCACCCGGCGTCGTCGCACCGCGTCGCGCCCGGCTGGAGCGCCCGACGTCACCACCGCTGTGGAGACGCCCGCTGCCAACGGCAGCCCGGCCGCGAACGGCAGCCCGGTGGCGACCACCCCGGCCGTCGACGCGGCACCTGTGGCCGAGGCGACCAACGGCGCCGCGCCTGCGATCGACAGCACGCCCGCCCCGAGCACCGCCCCGGCCGAGGCCCCCGCGGCCGACGCCGAGAGCGACACGGGCAGCCGCCGCAGCCGGCAGAGCCGGCGCAACCGCGGTGGTGAGCAGGGCGGCGAGACCGCGGCCGACTCGGCCACCACCGGCGAGACCGCGGCCGAGGAGCGCCAGCACAGCCGCACGCGCGAGGGCCGCGACGACCGCGGGGACAACCGTGGCGACACACGTCCCGACCGCGGCGAGAGCCGCAACGACCGCGCCGACCGGGGCGAGAACCGCAACGATCGTGGCGAGAGCCGCAACGACCGCAACGACCGTTCGGACAACCGCCCGGACGGCAACCGGTCGGGGGGCCGTCCCGACAACCGTCCCGATAACCGTTCGGACAACCGCTCCGACAATCGGGGTCCTCGCGACAACCGGCCCGACGACGATGACGAGGACGGCGATGGCCGTGGCCGGCGTGGCCGCCGGTTCCGGGACCGTCGCCGCGGCCGCGACCGCGAGCGCCCCGGTGGTAGCCAGGGCGGACAGGGCAACGTCGACACCGAGGTGCGCGACGGCGACGTGCTGCTACCCGTGGCAGGCATCGTCGACATCCTCGACAACTACGCGTTCGTGCGTACCACCGGTTACCTGTCCGGCCCCACGGACGTCTATGTGTCGCTGTCGATGGTCCGCAAGTACGGCCTTCGCCGCGGTGATGCGATCACGGGCGCCGTGCGCGAGCCCCGCGAGGGCGAGCAGTCGCGGCAGAAGTTCAACCCGCTGGTGCGGGTCGACTCGATCAACGGCCAGGACCCGGAGAGCGCCCGTAACCGGCCGGAGTTCACCAAGCTCACCCCGCTCTACCCGAACGAGCGGCTGCGCCTCGAGACCGAGCCGCACAAGCTCACCACGCGCGTGATCGACCTGGTGATGCCGGTCGGCAAGGGCCAGCGTGCGCTGATCGTGTCGCCGCCGAAGGCGGGCAAGACCACGATCATGCAGAACATCGCCAACGCCATCACCACCAACAACCCTGAGTGCCACCTCATGGTCGTCCTCGTGGACGAGCGGCCGGAGGAGGTCACCGACATGCAGCGGTCGGTGAAGGGCGAGGTCATCGCGTCCACGTTCGACCGGCCGCCGACCGACCACACCACGGTCGCGGAGCTGTCGATCGAGCGGGCGAAGCGCCTGGTCGAGATGGGTCACGACGTGGTCGTGCTCCTCGACAACATCACGCGTCTCGGCCGGGCCTACAACCTGGCGGCGCCCGCGTCGGGCCGGATCCTCTCCGGTGGTGTCGACTCCACGGCGCTCTACCCACCGAAGCGGTTCCTCGGTGCGGCGCGCAACATCGAGGACGGCGGCTCGCTGACGATCTTCGCCACGGCGCTCGTCGAGACCGGGTCCACGATGGACACGGTGATCTTCGAGGAGTTCAAGGGCACTGGCAACGCCGAGCTCAAGCTCGACCGCAAGATCGCCGACAAGCGCGTGTTCCCGGCCATCGACGTCGGTGACTCCGGCACGCGTAAGGACGAGCTGCTGCTCTCGCCCGACGAGCACGCCGTCATGGTCAAGCTCCGCCGGGTGCTCGCGGCCCTGGACGACCAGCAGGCCATCGACCTGCTGCTCACCCAGCTCCGCAAGACGCGCACCAACATCGAGTTCCTGATGCAGGTGGCGAAGAGCACCCCCGGCGCCGACGACTGAGACGCCCGGCCACCCGGACCGCCCGCGGGAATCCGCGAGCGGTCCGGGTGGTTGAATGAACTGTCACGCTCCGGTTCCGGTTCACCTCGCAATTCGCGGGGACCCGGCGCCATATCGAGAGGAACCAACGTGCGCTCCGGCATTCACCCCGAGTACGTCGAGACGCAGGTCACCTGCGGCTGCGGCAACCAGTTCACCACGCGCAGCACCAAGACCAGCGGCACCATGTCGGTCGAGACCTGCTCCGCTTGCCACCCCTTCTACACCGGCAAGCAGCGGATCCTCGACTCCGGTGGTCGCGTGGCCCGCTTCGAGGCCCGGTACGGCAAGCGCGCCGGCAAGAAGTCATAGCGTCCTCGACGGCGCCCACCTGTCTTGGTGGGCGCCGTCCGCATGTTCGCAGCAGCAGGGGAGATCGCGGAGACGGACGGGAGGGGTGATGAGTACGCCGGCGGTGGAAGCAGTGCTTGCGGAGCACGCTGAGCTGGAACTGCGGCTCGCCGATCCCGACGTCCACGCCGACGCGGCAACCGCGCGCAAGCTCGGCCGTCGCTACTCGCAGATCGGTCCGATCGTCGCGGTCGCCCGTGAGCTGGCTGCGGTCCGCGAGGACGAGGCCGCCGCGCGGGAGCTCGCGGCCGAGGACCAGAGCTTCGCCGCTGAGGCCGACACATTGGCCGCCCGTATCCCGGCGCTGGAGCGGCGCCTGGCAGAGCTGCTCGTGCCGCGCGATCCGCACAACGGCGACGACATCGTGCTCGAGGTGAAGTCCGGTGAAGGCGGCGAGGAGTCGGCGCTGTTCGCGGGCGACCTCGTGCGGATGTACCTGCGCTACGCCGAGCGCCGTGGCTGGACCACCGAGATCCTCGACGCCGTGCCGTCCGACCTGGGCGGATACAAGGACATCACCCTCTCGGTGCGGTCCCGCGCACCGGAGGCCGACGGGGTCTGGTCGGCGCTGAAGTTCGAGGGCGGCGTCCACCGCGTGCAGCGCGTGCCGGTCACCGAGTCGCAGGGCCGTGTGCACACCTCCGCGGCAGGCGTGCTCGTCTACCCGGACACCGGCGACGATGCCGCCGTCGAGGTCGACGAGAACGACCTCCGCATCGACGTGTTCCGGTCCTCCGGCCACGGCGGACAGAGCGTCAACACCACCGACTCGGCCGTACGGATCACGCATCTGCCCACCGGCATCGTCGTGAGCTGCCAGAACGAGCGGTCGCAGCTCCAGAACCGGGCGCGGGCGATGGAGGTGCTGCGGTCGCGGCTGCAGGCGCTCGCCGAGGCGGAGGCCGCGGCCCAGGCCTCGGCGGATCGACGGTCGCAGGTACGCACCGTCGACCGTTCCGAGCGGATCCGCACCTACAACTACCCGGAGAGCCGGATCTCCGACCACCGCGTCGGCTACAAGGCCCACAATCTCGCTGCCGTCCTCGACGGCGATCTGGACGATCTCCTGGCAGCGCTCGCGGCGGCCGAGCGCGCGGAGGCGGTGGGCGCGTGAGGGCACGGTCCACCACGACCCGCCCGCAACTGGGGGGAGGGGGCGCGGCGTGACCAGGCAACCGCTGCGGCTGGCGATTCTGGAGGCCGAGCGCACGCTCGCCGCTGCGGGGATCGACTCGCCGCGTGTCGATGCCGAGCTCCTCGCCGCCCACGTCGTCGGCGTCGACCGCGGCCGGTTGCTCCTCCAGCCGCTCGTGGACCCACCGGTGGTGGAGGAGCTCCGGCAGCTGGTGGAGCGGCGTGCAGCCCGCGAGCCGCTGCAGCATCTGCTCGGCACGGCCGTGCTCGGCCCGGTCACCGTCGCGGTCGGGCCCGGGGTGTTCACCCCACGCCCGGAGACCGAGCTGCTGCTCGAATGGGGGCTGCACGCGATCTCCGACATCCGGTCTCCGCTGGTGGTGGACCTGTGCACCGGGTCGGCCGCGCTCGCGCTCGGTGTGGTCGCCTGCCGTCCGGACGCCGTCGTGCACGCTGTCGAGGCCGATTCCGTCGCTCTGACGTGGGCACAGCGCAACATCTCTGCCCACGTGAACGCCGGTGGCACCCCGGTCACGCTCCACGCGGCGGACGTCCGCTGGACCGATCTGCTCGTCGACCTCGAGTCGCACGTCGATCTGGTGTTGTGCAACCCGCCCTATGTCCCCGACGGCACGCCGCTGCCCCCGGAGGTTGCCGGCTGGGACCCGCCGGACGCCCTGTACGGCGGCCCCGACGGCCTGGAGATCATCCGCGCGGTCATCGCCGCCTCGGCCGGGCTGCTGCGTTACGGCGGCTGCCTCGCCATCGAGCACGACGACACCCACGGCGAGATCGTGCCCGAGCTGCTGCGCCGCCGCCGGGTGCTCACCGACGTCGAGGAACACCACGACCTCGCCGGCCGTCCGCGCTTCGCCACCGCGCGGCGCCGCGGCGCCGGCGCCTCGTAGGCTCCGGTCGTGGCAACCACCTACGACTGCAGCGACCCGGACGCCCGCGTCGAGGGACTCGCCGCCGCGGCCCGCACCGTCCGAGCCGGTCGGCTGGTCGTGCTCCCCACCGACACCGTGTACGGGATCGGCTGCGACGCGTTCAGCAGCACGGCCGTGCGCTCACTGCTCGCGGCGAAGAGGCGGGGTCCGGACATGCCCGTGCCGGTGCTCGTGGGCTCCTGGTCCACCATCGACGGGCTGGTGCTCGGAGTGCCGAAGACGGCGCGCGACCTGATCGAGGCATTCTGGCCGGGCGGGCTGTCGATCGTGCTCCCGCACGCACCGTCGCTCGACTGGGACCTCGGGTCCACCAAGGGCACCGTGATGCTGCGGATGCCGTTGCACCCTGTGGCGCTCGAACTGCTGCGCGATGTCGGCCCCATGGCCGTGTCCAGCGCGAATGTCTCGGGCTCGGCGCCCGCGGCCTCGGCAGCCGAGGCGCAGACCCAGCTGGGTGACTCCGTCGCCGTGTACCTCGACGGCGGGCCGTCCG
>DASYES010000795.1:0-5271 GCA_036498885.1 Pseudonocardia sp. | reverse complement strand
AAATCGTGCACGAGGCACCAGTGCGGCTCGAAACGTTTGTGACTACCGGACTTCCCGAGGGGAGCACAGATCCCACAGCGCGATTTCAGGAGACAAGACAGGGTTGATTTTTGCACGCACTTTCGGTATTCGCCAGGAGACGATACACATCGGTGCCGATTTTGCGCGCAATGCCATTCTCCCAACGGCGCCCCACACCCGACACAAGGGACCCGATGAGACAACTGTTTTCCGAGCACATCGCTACCGCTGCACAGTCGCCACTGCATCGGTGCCGGCTGCACGAACGCACCTTACGTGCACGAGACGGCCATCATCGCCGCGCAAGAAGACGACCCTGGACGAAAGCACGCGCATGCCACCGGTGTCCGCGTGCACGGTTCGGCTGCAAGATCGGGGGGTGCTGAGTCGTGGCCCGACTTCCAGTCGTGTCTCGTCTTTTCGGCCGGCAGAGCGAGCTGAGCGAGCTCGACCGGTTGCTGGACAAGGCCCGGGACGGTGAGGGCGCGGTGCTCGTCGTCCGCGGGGAAGCAGGCGTCGGGAAGACCGCGCTGCTGGACAACGCGGTCGCGAGAGCGTCGGACATGAGGGTCGCCCACATCGCCGGCGCGGAGTCGGAGATGGAGCTGGTGTTCGCCGGGCTGCACCAGCTGTGCGGCTCGATGCTCGATCGTCTCGACGACCTGCCCGCCCCCCAGCGGGAAGCGCTCGGCGTGGCGTTCGGTCTGCGGGAGGGCAGGACCCCGGACCCGTTCCTGGTGGGGCTCGCGATACTCACCCTGCTGACCGATGTGGCCCGCGACAAGCCGCTGGCCTGCGTGATCGACGATGCACAGTGGCTCGACAGCGCTTCGCTGCTGGCGTTGTCCTTCGCCGCACGGCGTCTGCAGGCCGACGCGGTGGCGATGGTCTTCGGGATCCGGGAGTCGACCGACGACCACCTGCTCGCCGGCCTGCCGGAGCTCTTCGTCTCCGGACTGGCCGACCAGGATGCACGAGCGCTCTTCGCCGCGGCCGTGCCCGGCCGTCTCGACGGGCGGGTCCGCGAGCGCATCGTCGCCGAGGCCGACGGCAACCCGCTGGCGCTGGTGCAGCTGCCCAAAGGCCTCTCCCCGGCGCAGCTGGCCGGCGGATACGCAGTCGCGGGCACCGGGCCACTGGTCAGCCGCATCGAACGCAGCTTCATCACCCAGGTGCGGGCACTGCCGGTCCAGACCCAGACGCTCCTGCTGATCGCGGCGGCGGAGTCCGTCGGCGAGACGGCACTCGTGTACCGCGCGGCCGACCGGCTCGGGATCGCCACCGAAGCCGCGGTTCCTGCCGAGGCCGCGGGGCTCGTCAGCATCGCCGGGCGGACCCGGTTCCACCACCCCCTGGTGCGGTCGGCCGTGTACCGGGCCGCAGCCGTCTCGGAACGCCGGCCGGTCCACCGTGCGCTCGCCGACGTGATGGATCCGCAGGCCGACGCCGACCGGATCGCCTGGCACCGGGCACACGCCGCCGAGGGGCCCGACGAGCTGGTCGCTGACGAGTTGGAGCGTTCGGCGGTCCGAGCCCGGCCGCGCGGAGGTGTGGCCGCATCCGCGGCGTTCCTCGCCTATGCAGCCGACTTGACGCCGAACCCGTCCGCCCGTGCCCGACGTGCGCTGGACGCCGCGCAGGACAAGCTGGAGGCCGGAACCCCTGGTGTCGCGCTCGAGCTGCTGGCCACGGCGGAGGCAGCGCCGCTGGAAGAACTGCAGCGGGCCCGCGCCAACCTCCTGCGCGCGCAGGTCGCCTTCGCCGTCCACCGGGGCCGGGACGCGGCCGCCCTGCTGCTCGACGCGGCGAAGCGCCTGGAGGGTGTCGACCCCCAGCTGTCCCGCGAGACCTATCTCGAGGCACTGAGCGCGGCGATCTTCGCGGGCCGCTTCGCAATCGGCGGCGACGAGGGTGTGCGTGGCGTGGCACGAGCAGCCCTCGGCGCTCCACCCATCACCGGGCCCCCGAGAGCGCTCGACCTGCTGCTCGACGGCCTGGCGGCCCGTTTCCTCGACGGCTACGAAGCAGCCTGCCCCGTGCTGAAGCGGGGGCTGCAGGAGTTTCGCCGCGAGGACGACGAGGACCGTGCCCCGATGCGCTGGTACGGCCTGGTGGGCCGCGTCGCACTGGATCTGTGGGACTTCGAGAGCCACCGGACACTGGCCGTTCGCCAGGTGCAGCTCCTGCGCAATGTCGGCTCCCTGACGCGTTTGCCCCTGGCTATCGCCTTCAACGCCGGCGTGCTCGTCAACACCGCGCGCCTGGCGGATGCCGAAGCCCTCCTGGAGGAGGGTGACGCGATCACCGGCACGACCGGAGCGCCACCTCCCCGGTACATCGAGCCGCTCGTCACGGCCTACCGCGGGCAGGAGCGACGAACGCTCGACCAGGTGGAGGTCATCACACGGAGCGCCACCGATCGCGGAGAGGGGCGGACCATATCGCTGATGCAGTACGCGGCGGCCGTGCTCCACAACGGTCTCGGGCAGCACGCGGCCGCGCTCGCCGCCAGCCAGCTCGGCGCGGAACACGACGACCTCGGAGTGCGCAACAGCAATCTCCGCGAAATGGTCGAGGCGGCCGCCAGATGTGGCCGGACCGACCTCGCCGAGGCCGCCGCACGGGAGCTCGCCGCGCAGGCCGGGGTCACCCGGACCCCGCTGGGAAACGGCATCGCCGCACGCTCCCTTGCTCTGGTCAGCGAGGGGCAGGCCACCGGCGATCTCTACCAGGAAGCGATCGCGCACCTGGAAGGCAGCGGCGACGTCACCGAGCAGGCCCGCACACATCTCGTCTACGGAGAGTGGCTGCGCAGAGCGAATCGCATCACCGAGGCGCGCCATCACCTGCACCGAGCGCACCAGATCTTCACGGCCATGCCGGCCGACGGGTTCGCCGAGCGCGCGCGCCGCGAACTGCTCGCCGCAGGCGAACCCGTGGACGAGCAGGCCGCCACCGCAAGTGACACCCTCACCGCGCAGGAATCCGCCATCGCCCGTCTCGCACGAGATGGGTTCACCAACTCGGAGATCGCGACGCAGCTGTTCATCAGCGCCCGGACCGTCGAGTGGCACCTGGGCAAAATCTTCACCAAGCTCAACATCACCTCACGGAGAAGCCTTCGCATCGTCCTTCCCGACGCCGCTGTGTGATCGCGTCGGCGGCGGGTGCCGCGGAATGGGGTGAATCGCCGATGAGGCACGTCCGTCCGCGCGGCGGCGACCGGTCAGGGCCGCGGGATCCTCCACGCGGTCAGGATTCCGCATCAGTTGGTGCAGGCAGCGCAATGCGTAGTAGGTGCGAGACTTCACGGTGCCAGGCGGGATCCCGAGCTTCGCGGCCGTATCGCGGACAGAGTTCCCGCGTAGGTAGACGCTCTCGAGAACCGTTCGGTGCTCCGGCGACAGCGAGTCCAGCGCCTGGAACACCACCATCGAATCCACCACCCGGTCGGCGTGATCACGCTCGATGGGATGTTCCCGCGGCGTCTCGATCAGCTCGAGCGGCCGGGCATTCCGGGCGCGGGCCCGGTCGATCACCAGGTGCCGGATCACGGTGAAGAGCCACGCGCGCACCGAGTCCTTGCCGTCGTCCGGGTGGTCGAGGTGGCGCCATGCCCGCACCAGCGCCTCTTGCACCACGTCCTCGGCCGCTGAACGATCGCCGGTGAGCCGCGTCGAATAGGCGAGCATCGCCTTGCCGTGCTCCTGGAACAGCTGGCGGACCCATGCCTCGTCCGTCGCTTTCGCACGGCAATAGGCCTCCCGCTCGCCCGCCTGCCGCAAGCCCGGCGACGTGCTCCGCCGCGTGGCCTCGACTAGATCCGTCAGCTCGTCGAACCCGAGCCGTTCGTCTCTCGGGCTCACCTGACATCGACCTCTTCGGGCGATCGCGGAACGAACTCGCGGCAGCAGGACGTCCCACCGGCCCCTCCGCGCACAGACGGAATCAACTGCGAAATGAGTCGCCGGCCAATCGCACCCGAGCGAACACTCACGACTGCCACCAATAATTACAACTTTCGACACCAGTTTCTCCTTGCTCCTTGGATATGTCACTCATCGAGGTAGCGCCCGCCCAGGTCAGCGGCGGATTCATTTCGATCCTGGCTGACTCGCCCGCAGCTCGTCGCGGCGCCGGATTCTGGCGGCTCATGTCGGTGTGCTGCCCTCCGTCGACACCTCCGTACCTGCGGGTGTTTCCAGCTGGCCAGTTCAGCCTGACATCCGCGCCCCGCCCGGTCGCCCGCGGATTCGCCGGGTCCCGCCGGCCCGGGTACCCGGGCGCCATCCCCGGGTGACCCGGGCAGGGGTCATTGCCACGGGTCGAAGGCCCGGCCGCGGTGCGGATGGTCCGGACCCTGCGCACCGAGTTGGGCAGCGAGCACGGCACGATGCGGGTCGCTGAGCAGCTCGGGTACGGGTCGAGTCGGTGCGGTTGTGGTGCGGACGGCCAACGTCGACGGCGGCCATCAGCCCGGAACGACCACACCGAGGCGGCCCGGGTGCGGGAGCTCGATCAGGAGGTGCGGGAGCTGCGGCGGGCCAATGAGATCTTGAAGCGGGTCGCGAGTTTCTTGGGACGGAGCTCGACCGCCAGTCGCGCAGGTAGTGGCGTTCATCGACGCCCACCGCGACGACGCGGTCGAGGGGCGCCTGCAGGTGGCCCCGAGCACTACTACGCGGCCACGACCCGCCCGCCGTCGCGGAGGGCCTGCCGTGACGGGTTGCTGGTCGCGCAGCTGGTGGCGTTGTGGGACGACAACTACCGCGTCTACGGGGCCCGCAAGCTCTGGAAGGCCGCCCGCCGCGCGGCCTGGACGTCGGCCGCGACCAGGCCGCCCGGCTGATGCGCGTGGCCGGGATCGAAGGTGCCCGGCGAACCGAACGCGTGCGCACCACACGCGCAGTTCCGCTCGCTGCGCGGCACCCGGACCTGGTTCAGCGCCGGTTCGGGGCCCAGGGGCCTGTTCGTGACCGGGATGGCAGGGGCGATCCCCCTGCGTTTCCTGACCGGCGTGTTGCTTGGCCGGGGTGTATCCGGTCGGCCTGAAGCTGATGGCCTCCTGGTCGAGCAGCGCCCGGCGAGGCGTCGCGTTGGACCTCCTGATCGGGGCGTTGACGGTCGGCTCCACGCTGCCGCACCTCATCGTCGGGGGGATCGCTCCCGTGGCATGGAGTGCTGCTCGCCGCCTCGGGAGCGGGTGTCCTCGGCACGCTGTCGTCGCTGACCGTGGTCCGGCCGGGGCCA
>DASYES010000794.1:0-12936 GCA_036498885.1 Pseudonocardia sp. | reverse complement strand
GACGCACTCGGCCTGGCCGACGCCGCCACCACCAACCCGTTCGCCTCCCGGTTCTCCTTCTACACGGTGGCCGCCCTCAACGTCGTGCACCACGGCTTCCCGTTCGTGGCGCTCACCGTGCTCGCCGGGCTGCTCACCGTGCCGCAGGAGGTGACCGAGGCCGCGATCGTGGACGGCGCCGGTGCGTGGCGGCGCTTCTGGTCGGTCACCTTCCCGATGCTGCGGCCGGTCTTCGCCGTGGTGACGGTGCTGTCGACGATCTGGGACTTCAAGGTGTTCACCCAGATCTACCTGATGCCCGGCGGCGACGGCGTCAACCGCGACGTGCTGAACCTCGGCACGTGGTCATACGTCGAGTCGTTCGCCCAGAACCGCTACGGGCTCGGCGCGGCGATCGCCGTGGTGCTCACCGCGCTGCTGCTGATCATCACCGTGGGCTATCTGCGGCTGCTGTTCCGCGAGGAGGAGCTGTGACGGGTCATGCCTCACCGATGAGACGCGCGCTGCGCGGGCTCGGGGTGACCGCGGTGCTCGTCTTCACGCTCTTCCCGGTCTGGCTCATGGTCTCCACGGCGCTCAACGGGCGGGCGAACGCGGGGTCGCGTTCGCTGTGGCCGCAGGAGTGGACGCTCGACAACTTCACGTTCGTGATCGGCGAGGGCGGCTTCGGCCGGTATCTCATGAACTCGCTGCTGGTGGGGCTCGGCACGGTGCTCGCCGGCGCCCTGCTCGCGCTGCTGGCGGCCGTCGCGGTCGCCCGGTTCCGGTTCCGGTTCCGCACATCTGTGCTGGTGATGATCCTGATCATCCAGATGGTGCCGGTGGAGGCGCTGGTCATCCCGCTCTTCATCCAGGCGCGGAGCCTCGGGGCGCTCGACACGCTGCTCGGGCTCGTCGTCGTCTACCTCGCGTTCTCCCTGCCGTTCGCGATCTGGACGCTGCGCGGGTTCGTCGCCGCGGTTCCCGTGGAACTGGAGGAAGCGGCCTATCTCGACGGGGCGTCGTGGGGGCGGATGTTCTGGTCCGTGCTGCTGCCGCTGGTGGCCCCCGGGCTCGTGGCCACGAGCGTGTTCTCCTTCATCACGGCGTGGAACGAGTTCATCTTCGCCCTGACGTTCATGGCGAACCAGGACAACTACACCGTCGCCGTCGGGCTGCGCCGCTTCTTCGGGCAGTACGGCACCGACTGGGGCGCGGTGATGGCGGCCTCCACGCTGATCACGGTGCCGGTCATGGTGTTCTTCGTGATCGCGCAGAAGCGGCTGACCGACGGGCTCGTGGCCGGGGCGGTGAAGGGGTGAACCCAGGAGCAGCCAGCACGGACGGGCGGTTGGTCGACGCCGTGCTGCTTCCCGGCTTCAGCGGCGAGACGGTGCCCGACTGGCTCGCGAGAGCCGTCGACGGCGGGCTCGCGGGCGTGTGTGTCTTCTCCTCGAACGTCGGACCGGGATTCACCGAGCTCACCGCAGCCCTGCACGACCGGCGCGCCGGGATGCTCGTCGCGTCCGACGAGGAGGGCGGGTCCGTCACCCGGCTCGAGCACCGCGACGGTTCGTCCTGGCCGGGCGCCGTGGCGCTGGGCCGCCTCGACGACTGCGGCGTGACGGAAGCGGTCGCCGCGGGGATGGGGCGGCAGTGCCGGGCCGCGGGCGTGGACATCGCACTCGCGCCGGTGGTCGACGTCAACGCCGAGCCGGAGAACCCGGTGATCGGTATCCGGTCGTTCGGAGCCACCCCGGACCTCGTGGCGCGGCACACCGCGGCGTTCGTCCGGGGGCTGCAGAGCGCCGGCACGGCGGCCACGGCGAAGCACTTCCCCGGCCACGGCTCCACCGTGGTCGACTCGCACCGGGCGCTCCCCGTGGTCGGCGCCGACCTGGCGACGCTGCGGTCGCGCGACCTGCCGCCGTTCGCGGCCGCCGTCGAGGCCGGGGTGCGCTGCGTGCTCACCGCACACGTGCTGTTCCCGGCCCTGGACGACCGACCGGCCACGATGAGCGCGGCATTGCTCGGGCTGCTGCGGCGCGAACTCGGTTTCGAGGGCGTCGTGATCAGCGACGCCGTCGACATGGCGGCCATCGCGGGCACAGTCGGACGCGGGCCCGGTGCGGTCGCCGCGGTGGCGGCGGGGGTCGACCTCGTGTGCATCGGCAACCCCTCCAACGGCTACGACGACGAGGCGGGCTACCTCGAGGTACGCCACGCGCTGCTCGCCGCTCTGGCCGACGGCACGCTCACCCGGCTCCGCCTCGCCGATGCGGGGCAGCGGGTGGCGCAACTGGCGGACTGGGTGAGCGCAGCCGCGGTCTCGCCGGACGGTCCCGCCTTCGACCTCGGCCGGCAGATCGTCCGGCGCGTCGTGGAGGCGCGCGGGGACGTGCGAGTCGGGGCGGCCCCGCATCTGCTCGATCTCACGGGTCCGGAGAACGTGGCGGCGGGGCGGCGACGGGAGCCGTGGCTGGCTGCGGCCCTGCGCCGGCGCGACCCGGGGGCCACCGCGGGCGGGCCGGACCTTCCCGATGCCGGGAGGCCGCTCGTCGCTGTCGTGACCGGCCCGTCGGCGGCGCTGGACGCCGTGCGCGACGCTCGGCCCGATGCGGTGGTCGTCCACGTCGGGATGCCGGACCGCTGGCGAGCCTCGGCACCGTCCGTGACGGTATGGGGCGACGGGCGTGCACAGGCCGATGTCGCTGCCGAACTGCTGATGGGAAGGGGCGGAAAGCTGGGGTGACCGGCAGGATTTTCGTGCGGTTCCCAGACACTCCTCAGACAGTTCCCAGGTTTCGGGCGCATCGTCGTTCTCATGAGCGACGAGCAGAGGGAGCAGGGCCGGGACGCGAGCGCCTCGACCGATGGCCCCCGCACCGACCAGCACCCCGCGCAGTCGTACGCGCCCGGACCTGAGCACACCGTGCCGGCCATGGGACCGATCCCCATGGGAGCGCCCGCCGGCGCGGAGCAGCCGGCCGGCAACCCGTACCAGCAGTCGACTGCCGCGTACCCGCCGCCGAACGGTGGCTTCCCGTACGGGCCGCCGCCGCCCGCCCCGGGATACCCGCGGCGCAAGCCGCGCACGATGGTCGGCATCGTTGCGGCCGCGTTGATCGCCGGACTCGTCGGTGGCGGGGCCGCCTTCGGCGGGGCCTATGCCCTGACAGGAAGCCGCCCGGTCAGCACCGTCCTCGCCTCCGCGCCCGCCAGCCCCGCGTCCACCAACGCCACGCCGGGCACGGTGGCGGCCGCCGCCCAGAAGGCCATGCCGAGCACGGTCGACATCCGCGTCGACCTTCCTCAGGGCACGGCCGAGGGCAGCGGCGTGATCCTCACCGCCGACGGCAACGTGCTCACCAACAACCACGTCGTGGCGGGCTCCACCGGGGACATCGTCGTGACGCTCGCCGACGGCAGCCAGCACAACGCCACGGTGGTCGGCACCGCGCCGAGCTATGACCTCGCCGTGATCAAGCTCCAGGGCGCCTCCGGTCTCACCCCGGCCACACTCGGCCAGAGCTCGAGCCTGCAGGTGGGCCAGCAGGTCGTCGCGATCGGGTCGCCGCAGGGCCTGACCGGCACCGTCACCACCGGCATCGTCAGCGCCTTCAACCGCACCGTCCAGGTGCAGGGCGAGAACGGCACCGGTGTCGTCTACAACGGCCTACAGACCGACGCCCCGATCAACCCGGGCAACTCGGGCGGCCCGCTCGTGAACCTCGACGGCCAGGTCATCGGTATCAACTCCGCCATCGCGACCGGCGGCGGTCAGAGCGAGGGCAGCGTCGGCCTCGGCTTCGCGATCCCGGTCGACCAGGCCAAGCGCGTGGCGCAGGAGCTCATCAACAGCGGCACGGCGGAAAAGCCGGTGCTCGGCGTTCAGGGCAACGCGTCGGCCACGGCCTCCGGCGCCAGCGGGGGCGCGCCGATCGCCGCCGTGCAGTCCGGCTCACCGGCCGCGCAGGCAGGGCTCGCCGCTGGCGACGTCGTCACCAAGGTCGGCAACGCCCAGGTCCAGGACTTCGCCGACCTCATCGCCCGGATCGGTTCCTACGCACCCGGGCAGCAGGTGCCTCTCACGATCTCCAACGGCAGCGGCAGCACCCACACCGTCAACGTGACCCTGGGCAGCCAGCCCGACCGCAGCGCGACCACCGTGGGCGGCCAGAACGGGGGCGGCAACCAGAATCCCTTCGGCGGCCAGAACCCCTTCGGCGGCAATCCCTTCGGCGGTAACGGCGGTGGGAACGGCAACGGCAACGGCAACGGCAACGGCGGCGGCGGCGGCGGGAACGGCAGCCCGTTCGGCAACTGACCGGCCGCTCTCACCGCGAAGCCACCTTCACGCAGTCGCGTGGAGGTGGCTTCGCCGTGTGGAGCGTCAGGGTTTACCGAGCAGCCAGTCGCGGATCTCGGCCCCGTGGGCGCCCAGCGCGGGTGGCGGCAGGCGGTAGGACGGTGGAGTGGCGGAGTACGTCACCGGGTTGCGGACGCTCGGCACGCCGCCGGGTGCCACCACGGGGTCGAGCCCGAGCCGCTCGGCGAGGGCCAGCCCGTCGTCGATGGTGTTGATCGGGCCGCACGGCACCCCGGCAGGCGCGAGGATGTCGAACCACTCCTGCGCCGACTTCGTGGCGAGGCGGTCCAACAGCAACGGACGTAGCTCGTCGCGGTGGGCGTTGCGGTCCCCCATCGACCCGAAGCGAGGGTCCTCGAGCAGCTCGGGCGCACCGATCGCGATCGCGAGCCGGCGGAACTGCCCGTCGTTCGCGGCGATGACGATCAGTTCGCCGTCACCGGTGGGAAGCGGCTCGTAGGGGAACAGGCTCAGGTGCGCGTTGCCGAGCCGTCCGGGCACGACGTCGCCGGTCAGCACCGCCGACGTCTGGTTGACCAGGCCCGACAGCGCAGCGGAGAGCAGGTTCGTCTCCAGCTTCTGCCCCTCGCCGGTGCGCTCGCGGTGTTGCAGGGCGGCGAGGATCGCGACGGCGGCGTGCAGGCCGGTGATCACGTCGAACACGGCCACGCCGGCGCGGTAGGGCGGCCCGTCGGCGGCTCCTGTGAGACTCATCAGCCCGGACGTGGCCTGCACCAGCAGGTCGTAGCCGGGCAGCGCGGCCCCTGCAGCGGAGCCGAAGCCGGAGATCGAGCAGTAGATGATCCGTGGGTTCTCCGTCGCCACGGTCTCGTGGTCGAGCCCGAATCGCCTCAGACCGCCCGGCTTGAAGTTCTCGATCATGACGTCGGCGCGCGCGGCGAGCCGCTGTGCCACGTCGAGGTCGGCCGGATCGGCGAGGTCGAGCACGATGGAGCGCTTGCCCCGGTTGATCGCCAGGTAGTAGGTGGCCGTGCCGTCCGCCGATCTGGGTGGCACCCACGTGCGCGTGTCGTCACCCGTGCCGGGGCCCTCGACCTTGATCACCGTGGCGCCGAGATCGGCGAGCAGCATCGTGGCGTAGGGGCCGGCGAGGATGCGGGAGAAGTCGGCGACGACCACGCCGGCCAGGGGTCCGGTTGCCAGTTGGTCATCATCGAGCACGCATCGACCCTATGCCAGCAGCGCGGCGTGCCCCTCATCGTCGCCGAGAAGCCGGTGACCTTGCGCGTGCTCCGCTGTGCCGGCAATGCGCGCGTCGTCGTCGAACGTCATGGGTACGACCTCACTTCCTGTTCAGCACGGTCAGGGCGATCAGCGCGGAGACCGCCACGGAGGCGGCGCCGGTCGCGAAGGCCAGGTGGTAGCCGGTCGCGAGAGCCTCCTGCAGGGGCACCCCTGCGGCCGTCGCCCCGTCGGTACGAGCGGTGGCGAGCGCGGCCAGCACCGCGATGCCCAGCGCACCGCCCACCTGCTGGCTGGTGTTGGCGAGCCCCGAGGCCAGCCCGGCGTCGGTAGGCGTGGCGTCGGACATCATCACGGTCGTCACCGCGGGAAGGCTGAGCCCGGCGCCGACACCGAGCACCAGCATCGACGGCAGCACGTCCATCACGTAGCTGCCGACGGGATCACGGGTCAGCAGCAGCAGACCTGCAACGAGAAGAACCTCGCCGGTGAGCAGCACCGCGCGCGGCCCGAACCGCCCGATCAGCCGCCCCGACCAGGCGAGCGAGACCAGCGCGATGGTCACCGGAACCAGCAGCAGCGCCATGCCGGTCTGCGCCGGTGGGTAGCCGAGAGCGCGCTGCAGGTACAGCGTCGCCGTGAACTGGAAGCCCAGCATGCCCGCAACCATGAGCATCTGGACGAGGTTGCCGCCGGACACCGCGCGCGAACGGAAGATGCCCAGCCGCACGAGTGGCTCCGCGATCACCCGCTGGCGGACGACGAACGCGGCGAGCAGCGCCGCTGCCAGCACGCCGAGACCGAGCCGCATCCCGGACCCCGACCCGTCGACGATCGCGAACACCGCGAGCACCAGCCCGCCCGTGACGAGCGCACCGCCGAGCACATCGGGCCGCGAGGCACCGCCGAGCGGGCGGTCCCGCTCGATGAGCCGCATCGACGCCACCGCGGCCACCACCCCGATCGGGACGTTGACGAGGAAGATCCAGCGCCAGCCGACGGTCTCGGTGAGCACGCCGCCGAGCAGCGTTCCGATCGACGCCCCGGCCGCGCCCACGAACGCGTACACGCCCATCGCCTTCGCCCGTTCCGCCGGCTCGGGGAAGAGCGCGACGATCATGCCGAGCACCACGGCTGACGCCATCGCCGCGGCCACCCCTTGCAGGAACCGGGCCGCGACGAGCATCCCGGCGCCAGTGGCGAGCCCGCAGAGCAGCGAGGCCAGGACGAAGAGCACGAGGCCGGAGACGAGCATCCGGCGCCTGCCCATGAGGTCGCCGAGCTTTCCGGCGAGCAGGAGCAGTCCTCCCAGGGGAACGAGGTAGGCGTTGACGGTCCAGGCCAGGCCGGAGGCGGTGAAGCCCAGGTCGGCCTGGACCGCCGGAAGCGCGACGCTGACGATCGTGCCGTCGAGAATGATCATGAGCATGCCCGCGCACAGGACCGTGAGGGCAGCCCAGCGGGAGCGGGTCGAGCGTTCGGCGCGTTGCGTGCCGGGTGACGTCATGTCGGGAACCTCCTGGATCGTGAACCAGGAGGGACCGTAACAGATAGTTTTTTTCTAGACTATCTATATCGGCATCATGTGCTTCGGGACGAACGCTGGGACCGCCGACGGGGCGCGTTCGGGGTGGGCTCCACTGCGGACAGGGGCCCGTCGGCCCCGACCAGCGCGACCAAGGCATCGAGGAAAGCGGAGCGTTGCTCCTCGGGCAGGACGGCGAGCACGTCCTCGTAGACCCCGTCGATCACCGTGCGGGCCTTGTCGACGACCTCCCGGCCCTCGTCGGTGGTCTGCACGATCCGCGCCCTGCGGTCCTCGGGGCAGGGTGTGCGCCGGGCCAGACCGGCACCCTCGAGGTTGTCCATCGTGACGACCATGGTCGTCTTGTCGAGCAGCGCGATCTCCGCCAACTCGCCTTGGGTCAGCTCGCCCGGCGCTGCCTTGGTGAGCACGCAGTAGTCCCGCGGCGTGATGTCGAGATCGGCGAGCGCAGTGGTCATCCGAGCGGCGAGCGCCTGGCTCGCCTTGTCGAAGAGGTAGCTGAGGTCGCCACGGATCTCGTCGTTGCTGCGGTGGACCATGCGGTCATGGTATCGATGTTCTGTCACGGGATCATCCCGTAGCGGAACGATTCAGAACCGATGCAGTGGTCAGCGCAGCAGCTCGGCCGCCGTCGCCTCCGGGGCGGTGATCATGGCGTCGTGCCCGGTGGCGAGCTCCCGCCACTCCCAGCCCGCCCGGCGCACGATCGCGTGGCCCGAGCGCAACGCGAGATAGGGCGGGTCGGTGCAGCAGATGTAGGTGACCGGCACGCCGTTGCCCAGCGGGTCGCGCAGCCCGAAAGGCTCGGTGTAGGACCGCAGCGGGTGCGGGGTGAGCCGCCGGTCCACCCACGCCAGATCGTCGGGATCGGACAGCCCGAACACGGTGGCAGGAGCCGGCCCGAACGCCAGCCCCGTCGGCGACGCCTTCGCCGACGCGACGCGCTCCTCGATCACCTCGGGAGGCACGCCGTCGAACCCGGACGCGCCCGGTTCCACCACCAGCCCGTCGAGCAGGACGACCCGGCGCAGCCGGTGCGGCACTCGGTCGGCGACGCCCAGCGCGACCAGCGCGCCGAAGCTGTGCCCGACCAGCACGACGTCGCGCAGTTCCTCGTTCTCCAGCACCGCGACGATGTCCTGCACCATCGTGGCCGGGCCGACGTCCTCGGTCAGCAGGTGGGCCCGCTCGCCGAGGCCCGTGAGCGTCGGCGTGAAGACCTCGTGGCCTGCCGTGCGGAGCAGGCGCGCGACCCGCACCCAGCACCATCCGCCGTGGCTCGCGCCATGCACCAGCACGAAGGGGTCGCGATGTCCTGCCTGATCGCCGGCGGCCTCGCTCATGACCGACAGTTTGTCAGGGAACCTGCGAGCGACGTATGACGTCCACTGCCGCGCCGCGCGCCGCCGTCGCGCCGACCGCAGGCTCCGGATGCCCGAGATGGGTCAGCCAGCCGCGCAGCACCCGGTGCAGCGCCTCCGCGCCCACGATCTCCCCGGGCGGCGGCAGCTCCGCGGGATGGATCAGAAAACCCCTCGACTGCGGGCCGCCCATCCCTCCGTGCGAGCCGACGTGCGGTTCGAACGGTGAGGCGTCGCCCGTGACGGGGTCGTAGCGGCTGTTGATCATGATGTCGGGGCAGTGGCCGAACTCGTCCACGCGCCGGACGAGGTCGGCGGCGTGCGGCCCGTAGCCCTCGAGCGGGTCCTCGCCGATCACCCGGCCCGTGGCCAGCCGGTGCAGCCCGTCGCGGCCGAGCACGACCGGCCCGAACTCCGCGCTGCGCACCAGCAGGAAGCCGACCCCCGGATGGTCGACGAGGGCCGGCAGCAGGTCCGGGAACTCGCGCTCGATCGTCTCCAGCCCGACCCGGCCCTCGTGCTCGGTGAACGACACCATCGCCACGTGGCCCGAGGCGACCACGACCACGCCGGGTGCGACGCGGGTGACCGCACCGGGCGCACCGCTGACGGTCCGCGGCCGGTCGACCGCCGAGCCCGTCTGCTCCACACGCGCCCGGAGCCTGCGTGCGATCGGCCCGCTGCCCGCGGACGCCGCGGCCAGGGCAGCCCCCACCTGCCAGCCCTCCGCCGGCCTGCGGGCATCCGAGTTCACACCGCGGCGTGGCTCCGGCTGGGGAGCCCCGCACAGGCGCCCGACCAGCGCCTCGACCGACTCCCCGAACCGGTGCGTGAACGCCCAGCCCTGCGTCTGACCGTGGTCCGACAGCGCCACGATGTGGTACCTGCGCGGTGCGAGCTGAGTGGCGCGGTGCAGCCGGCCGATCTGCTGATCGATCGCGCGGAGCACGGCGAGTGCGTCGAACCGCTCCACACCCGAGTGGTGGGCCACCTCGTCGTACCCGAGGAAGTCGGCGTAGACCACGGCCCGGCCCGCGAGCATGTCCTCGATGATCGCCGAGACGACCACGTCGCGGACGATCACCGTGGTGGCGCTGCGCGCGAACGGATAGAAACCGCCCCGGTTCACGCGCGGCAGCACGCCCGCGCGCCGCTGCCGTGTGGACGCGGAGATCTCGCGGACGACGTCGACCAGCGCACCGGCGAGGGTCCGGAGCGTGTTGGCCGGGTTGGCGAAGTAGGCGTAGTAGCCGGCACCCACCCCGTCCGACCCGCGGTGCCGGCGGGCCGCCCCGGCCAGCAGCGGAAGCGCGCTCATCGTCAGGCTCACGTGCTCGGCGTCGCCGGTGAAGAGGTTGCCGTGGCCCGCGCCGTCGACGCTGAGCAGCCCGCCGCCGTCGGAGTGGCGCCGCTCGATCTCGGCGGCGTCCTCGGGATGCGAGCACGCCATGACGCGGTCGCGATCCTTCTCGTACCAGCGGAACCCGAGGATGTCGGAGTTGTCGCCGTGCAGGATTCCGCAGACGCTCGCGCCGGTCTGGGAGCTCCAGTCGGTGTGCCAGTCGGTGAGCCGGTGGCTTCCGGCGGCCAGCCAGCGCGCGAAGGTCGGCATGTCCCCGTCGCGCACGGCACGGCGCACCGTGTCCATGCCCAGCCCGTCGACCTGCAGGAACAGCACGCCCGGCGGCATCTCTGCGTCCCCGCCCGTACCCCGGCGCGCCCTGCGCCGCGCGGCCCGGCGGAAGAACAGCTCATCCTCGTCGAGCGCGAGGAGGCTCGATCCGAGCGCTCCGAGCGCGGACACCGCGACCGCGACGACGACCGCCGTCTCGAAGTCGGCGATCACCACGCCCGGCACGGCGAACGAGATCGCCAGCACCCCGGCGCCGAGGAGCAGGAACGACCCGATCCCGAGCGTGAACACCGCGATCGGTAGCGCGACCCGAAGAATCAGCGGCCACACCACCCCGCTGAGCACCCCGAAGAGCAGCGCGCACACCGTCGGCTGCCACCAGTCCGCCATCGAGAAGCCGGACAGCCACCCGTCGAGGAGCCGCAGCGCCGCCGCCACCAGTACCCACACGAGAAGCACCCGCGCAGCGACACGCCCACCCCGCAGCAGCCGTCCCGCACCGTGCCGCGGCCCGGTCGGTGACCCCGTGCTCATCGGCCTGCCTCCCGCCGCCTGCGCCGTACGTACGCGGCCACCAGCGAACTCACGCCTCCGACCACCAGCACGAGCAGCGCCGCCAGGAGCGTCGCGATCAGCGGGTTGTCGAACAGCCCACCGCTGACGATCCCCAGCGCGGCGTACGCGGTCGCCCACAGCAGGCACGCCGCCACCACGGCAGGCACCAGCCGTCGCCACGGGTAGCCGAGCGTGCCCGCCGCGAGCAGCACCGGGATCCGCCCGGCCGGCACGAGCCTGCCCACCACGACGAGCTGCCAGCCGTGCGTGGCGAACCGCGTGCGGGCGGCGGCGAGCCGCTCCGGCGGCTGGCCGCGTGCCACCCAGCGCAACGCGGCATCGCTGCCGACCCTGGCCACGCCGAACGTCGCCAGATCACCGAGCAATGCCCCCACCGTGGCCAGCAGCACGACGATCGGAAGCGACAGGTGATCCGTGGTGGTCGCGATCGCGGCCGCCGCTCCGACCACCGCGCCCGTGGGCACGACCGGCACCAGCGAGCCGAGCAGAACTCCGCCGAACACGGCGGGATAGCCGATCACAGAAGGGTCCGTGACACCGCCTGCCAGCGCGATCACCGCGCATCCGGGGCCGGCGGCCTGCCGGGCAGCGACGACGGGTGCGGAAGGGCGACCGTGGCGCCCGGCTCGGTGATCGCCACGCAGGTTGCCTCGCCCGTGGCCGTCACCGCGTCGGCGAACGTCCTCGGCGGCTCCACGAGCAGCCTGCGCATCCGCGCCCCGGCGCGACCAGGGGCGCCCACCAGCCCGGCGAGGGCGAGGGTGCCCCAATGGACCGGCACCGCCACGCGGGGGCGCAACAACTGCACCGCCGCGGCGGCGCGAGCCGGGTCGAGGTGGCCGGCACCGAGCGTCGGTCCCCACCCCCACACCGGTAGCAGCGCGACGTCCAGCGTGGGCCCGGCGAGCTCGGCCATGCCGGGGAACAGGTCGGTGTCGCCCGCCGCGTAGACCCGCACGTCCCGGCTCGTCAGCATGTGGCCCATGGCGAGGGCCTGCGGGCCGCGTGTGGAACGCGGCCCCCAGCGGTGCCCGCTGTGCACGGCAGACACCCCGGTCACCCGCAGGTCGCCGTCCTCGAGGTCCTCGCCGGGGGCGAGCTCCTCGACCCGTGCGATCCCGCGCCCGCGCAGCCAGTCGCCTGCGCCCCGCGGGACCACCACCCGCGCGCTGCGCGGCAACAGGCGCAACGACGGCAGGTGCAGGTGGTCGCCGTGCAGGTGCGAGATCAGGACGAGGTCGACGTCGGCGTGGTCGCCAGGCGCCGGGGTCGGGCCTCCGACCCGGCGCAGCGGCCCGATCCCCCGAGTCAGGACGGGATCGGTGAGCACCACCCGGCCGGCCAGCTCCATCCGCACCGTGGAGTGACCGAGGAATCGCATCGCCAGGCCGCGCATCAGATCAGTATCGCGGTCGAGCCGCCGGCCCCACCCCGCGAGTCGGCCGCTACCGCAGGAAAGATCGTCGCGAGATCTTGGTTTGCGCCGTTGCCGGGGCCGATTCGCGGATCTCGCGGCGATCTTGACGCTCACCTGAAGCGAACCGGTTGCCCCGTGGACTCCAGCACCGCCATCCACAGGTCGCCGTGGGGGTCGACCTGGTTGCGCCGGCTCACCGCCACCCGCATCGGGATGTGGACGAACCGCCGCCGGTACCGGCCCACCACCATCGCCGTGCGCCCCGACATCGCCGCGTGCACGGCCGCCTGGGAGAGGCGCACGCAGTAGACGGAGTCGTAGGGGTTGGCGGGCACGCTGCGGATGGCGTAGCTCGGGTCGATGTAGCGGATCGACGACTCCACCCCGGCGTCGGCGAAGTGGTCGCCGATCCGCCGCCGCAGGTAGGGCCCGATGTCCTGCAGGCGCGCGTTGCCGGAGGCGTCGCTCCCCTCGCCCGACTCCGGGAGCAGTTCCTGCCCTGCCCCCTCGGCCACCACGACGACGGCGTGTCCCCGCTCCGCAACGCGGCGGCGCAGGTGCGCGAGCAGTCCCTCATCGCCGTCGAGCGCGAACGGCACCTCGGGGATCAGCACGGCGTCGGCGCCGCTGCGGGCCAGCGCGGCGTAGCAGGCGATGAAGCCGGAGTGCCGACCCATGAGCTTGACCAGCCCGACCCCGTTGGCCGTGGACTTCGCCTCCACCTGCGCCGCGCGGATGGCGTCGCTCGCGAGGCTGAAGGCGGTCTGGAAGCCGAAGCTCTGGTCGATGTAGGGGATGTCGTTGTCGATGGTCTTCGGGATGCCTACCACGGCGATCAGCAGGCCGCGCTCG
>DASYES010000793.1:0-9874 GCA_036498885.1 Pseudonocardia sp. | reverse complement strand
CGAATGGCGCGGACGGCGGCTGTTGCCGGCGTGGCTGACGACGTCAGTGGACGCGGTGCTGACGCTGATCGCCTGCACGCTGACCGGCGGGGCCACCAGCATCATGGTCGCGATTCTCCCGTTGGTCGTCATCGCCGCGTCGTTGCGTGGCGGGGCGGTGATCGGCAGGTTCGCGGCGTTGGGGGTCGGCGTCGCGTTCATGGTGTGCGCGGTTCTCGGGTCGGACGCGGGCGTTCCCCTCATCGACCGACTGTTCGCCGGCGCGTGGTGGACGGGTTATCTGATTGCCGCCGCGGTGCTGGTGGGGGTGTTGCTGCGGATGCTGGAGCGCCAGTTCGCCGTGGCCGCGGTGTCCCGTGCAAGGGCGCTCGCCGAGCACGAGGCCTTCCTGGAGGAGCGTGATCTGCGGGCCCGGTTGCTCGCAGCCCAGGAGGCGCGGATGGACGGCGTGCGCGTCGTCCTGCACGAGTTCCGCACGCCCGTCGCGTCGCTCACCGCGTTGACGGCCGACCTCGCGGCCGACCGGCTCACGGGGGACGCCAGGCAGACAGCAACCCGGCTGCTGGCCGAGCACGCCGTGCACCTGCGCGACATGCTCGACGGGCTCGCAGACGTCGCCGTGCGGGAGGGCTCGCCCCTCGGGAGGGTGCGGGAGCGGCCGGTCCGGCTGGTCGAGCTCGCCGAGGCCGTGCTGGATGCGGCGGGAGTGGAACCCGCACGGCGGTCGGCACAGGTGTCGCCGCCGGACGCGGTGGTCCGGTGCGACCCGCAGCGGCTGCGCCGGGTGCTCACCAACCTGGTGGAGAACGCCGCCCGGCACAGCGGTGAGGCGGTCGTCGAGTTGGAGCTGTGGCACGCCGACGGTCGGTTGGTGGCCGAGGTGCGCGACCGCGGTCCGGGCCTTCCTCCAGGCCAGGAGGGCATGGTGACGGCGAAGGGTGTCGCGCTGGGGGATCGGCGGGGCACAGCGGGCATCGGGCTGTGGATCGTCGAGGCACTGGTGGCGGCAATGGACGGCGAGCTGCACCTGCTGCCACGGGAGGGCGGTGGCCTGGTCGCCCACCTGGAGCTCCCGCTCCCCGTGCAGTGACGCCTGGCACCCATGGGCCACCGCAGGAACCCACGGCCCCCTGCTTTCCGTCGTGATCCACGACATTCTGATCGCATGAAGACCACGGCGGCTGTGATCCGGGAGCTCCGCGGAAAATGGGACGTCGAGGAGGTCGAGCTCGATCCACCGGGCCCCGGCGAGGTGCTGGTGGAACTGGTCGCGAGCGGGCTGTGCCACTCCGACGAGCACCTGGTCACCGGCGACCTGCCCATCGCCTTCCCGATGATCGGGGGGCACGAGGGAGCCGGACGCGTCCTCCAGGTCGGCCCGGGGGTCACCGAGGTGGAGGACGGCGACCCGATCGTCATGACGTTCCTGCCGTCGTGCGGCCGGTGCAGCTACTGCGTGCGCGGCTACACCTCCCTGTGCAACGACGGCGCCGGCTCGATGCTCGGCCCGCAGCTCGACGGCACCTACCGCTTCCACGGCGCAGGCGGCGAGGACATCGGGCAGATGTGCCTGCTCGGCACCTTCGCGTGCCACACCGTGGTACCGGTCAAGTCCGTTGTGAAGATCGACGAGGGCATCCCGCTGGAGCTCGCAGCGCTCGTCGGCTGCGGGGTCACCACGGGGATCGGCTCGGCGATCCGGACGGCCGACCTGCGGGTCGGCGACACGGCCGTCGTCATCGGCGTCGGCGGGATCGGCGCCAACGCGGTGCAGGGCGCGAAGCTGGCGGGCTGCCGGTACGTGATGGCGATAGACCCTGTGGAGTTCAAGCGCGAGAAGGCGCTGGAGCTGGGGGCCACCCACGTGGCTGCCGACATGGACGAGGCGTGGGTGACGGTCTCCGAGCTCACCCGTGGCCAGCTCGCCGACGCCGCCATCCTGACCACCGACGTGGCCGAGGGCAGTTACCTGCAGCCCGCGCTGCAGCTCGTCGGCAAGCGGGGCCGGGTGGTCGTCACGGCGCTCGGCCATCCCGACGAGGACACGGCGAAGCTCTCGCTGCTGGAGCTCACGCTCTACGAGAAGCAGATCCGGGGCGCCCTGTACGGCAGCTCCAGCGCCCAGCACGACGTGCCGCGGCTGCTCGAGCTGCACCGGCTCGGCCAGCTGAAGCTCGAGGAGCTCGTGACCAGGACCTACCCGCTGGAAGAGATCAACACGGGCTACCAGGACATGCGCGAGGGCCGCAACATCCGCGGCGTCATCCGGTACTGAACAGACCACCGCAGCAAAGGAGCGAGACGGTGACCGAGAAGCGATCCATCGAGCACGGCAGGCGCACCGGGTTCGCGACCCTGCAGCGCGGGGGGCTGAACTTCGACTCCCTGCCGATGCGACTGTTCAGCAAGGGCAACGCCCGGCACTGGAACCCGGCGGACATCGACTTCACGCAGGACGCGCGTGACGTCGCCGAGATGACCGAGCACGAGCGCTGGTGGACCTGCTCGCTCGCCACGCAGTTCATGGCGGGCGAGGAGTCGGTCACCCAGGACCTGCAGCCGTTCGTGGCGGCGATGGCAGCCGAGGGCCGGATCGCCGACGAGATGTACCTGACGCAGTTCGTGTTCGAGGAGGCCCGGCACACCGAGGCGTTCCGCCGGTGGTTCGACGCCGTCGGGCTCACCGAGGATCTGCATTCCTACATCGAGACGAACCCCCACTACATGGAGATCTTCACCCGGCAGCTGCCGGACAGCCTGTACGCGCTCGCGACCGACCCGTCGCCGCGCAACCAGATCCGCGCCTCGGTCACCTACAACCACATCGTCGAGGGCACGCTCGCGCTCACCGGCTACTTCACGTGGGCGAAGGTGTGCTCGAGCCGCGGGATCCTGCCCGGCATGCAGCAGGTCATCAAGCTCATCGGTGACGACGAGCGCCGCCACATGGCGTGGGGGACGTTCACCTGCCGCCGCCACGTCGCCGCTGACGACAGCCTCTGGGACGCGGTGGACGAGCGGATGCAGGAGCTGCTGGTGCCTGCGATGGGCGTGGTGACCCACACCTTCGAGGAGTTCGAGGGCGAGGAGCCGCCGTTCGCGGTGGACCTGAACGAGCTGGCCGAGTACGCGATGGACAAGGTCGGGCGCAGGCTCGGCGCCATCGAGTCGGCACGGGGTGCTGACGTGCGCTCCATCGACGTGGACGCCTCGCCCGAGCAGCTCGAGGAGCGGTTCCACACCGAGGATCTGGCGGTGCTTCCCGTCGCCGTCTCGTGACACACCGCTAGTGACGTACTGCGGCCGGGGGCATATGAGCGTCCATATGGGGTAACCTCGCGGCGTTTCATGACCGGCGAGTAACCGAGATCACCAGGCCTCGTTGACCCTTTCGTGGGCAGCCGGCCGGTCCGCGCACATCGGCCGGCCAGCTCCCGACGAGAAGGTTCAGGAGGCACCGGTGGCTGGCGTCGAGGTCAAGGTGGAAGGGCTCTCCAAGTCCTTCGGCCGCGCCAACATCTGGTCCGACGTGTCGCTGACGCTGCCGCCCGGCGAGGTGTCGGTGCTGCTCGGGCCGTCCGGCACCGGCAAGTCGGTGTTCCTCAAGACCCTCATCGGGCTGCTGAAGCCGGAGCAGGGATCGATCGTCATCCACGGCACCGACCTCGTGCGGTGTTCCGAGTCGCGCCTCTACGAGCTGCGCAAGCTGTTCGGCGTGCTGTTCCAGGACGGCGCGCTGTTCGGCTCGATGAACCTCTACGACAACATCGCGTTCCCGCTCCGTGAGCACACGAAGAAGTCGGAGTCGGAGATCCGGGACATCGTCGCGGAGAAGATGGCGATGGTCGGCCTCACCGGCGACGAGCGGAAGCTGCCCGGCGAGATCTCCGGGGGGATGCGCAAGCGGGCGGGCCTGGCGCGAGCGCTCGTGCTCGACCCGGAGATCATCCTGTTCGACGAGCCGGACTCCGGCCTCGACCCTGTGCGCACGGCCTACCTGAACCAGCTGATCATCGACCTGAACGCGCAGACGGACGCGACGTTCCTGATCGTCACGCACGACATCAACACGGCACAGACGGTGCCGGACAACATCGGGATGCTCTACCGCAAGCACCTGGCGATGTTCGGGCCGCGCGAGGTGCTGCTGACGTCCGAGGAGCCGGTGGTCGCCCAGTTCCTGAACGGGCGCAGGCAGGGCCCGATCGGCATGTCGGAGGAGAAGGACACCGCGCAGGCCGCCCGGGAGATGCAGGAGGCGGGGGAGCTCGCCGGGCTGCCGCCCATGAAGCCGCAGCTGCAGCCGAGTCCGGGTGTGGGGGCGCGCAAGGCCGTCGGACGTCGCCGCGAGCGTGTGCAGCAGATGCTGCACACGCTGCCTGCCGCTGCCCAGCAGGCGATCAGGGACAACTACGCCCACGACCCGCTCCCGGACCCGCGGCCCGTCGAACCGCCCTTGCAGGCGCCACCGCCGAGAACGGGTTGGCGGTGGCGCTCGCGCGGCCCGGTGCCGGGCTACCCGCCCCGAGCATCGGGGTACGGCCCCGAGGCCGACGGCTTCGACACCTTCGGCGCCGGCTATGTCGGCGGCCCCGACCGTGAGCCGCGGCCGGGGCCCGACGGCCCACCACCCCCTCCGCCCGGTCCCGGCCGGCACCGGTCCTGAGGCGGCGAACATGACGGCACCTGCCCCGATCACCCGTGCTCTCACCCCCGTCGGACGTCTGTTCGGACTCGGAATCGACGTCGTCCGCAACACCTTTCGACCGCCGTTCCAGCTGCGCGAGTACATCGAGCAGACCTGGTTCGTCACCAAGGTCTCCGCGCTCCCGACGGCCCTGTTCACCATCCCGTTCGGCGCCACGATCGCGCTGCTCCTGGCCGACCTCACCCGCCAGTTCGGCGCCCAGAGCCAGACCGGCGCGGGCAGTGTGCTCGCGATCGTCCAGCAGGCCGCTCCGATCGTCACAGCACTGCTGATCTCCGGCGCCGGCGGCAGCGCCGTGTGTGCCGACCTCGGCGCCCGCACGATCCGCGAGGAGATCGCGGCCATGGAGGTGCTGGGCATCTCACCCGTCCAGCGGCTCGTCGTGCCTCGGGTGCTGGCGATGGCGACCACGGCGGTGGTGCTCAACGGGCTGGCGACGGTGGTGGGCGTCGCAGGCGGCTACTTCTTCAACGTCGTGGTGCAGGGCGGCACCCCGGGCGCCTACATCGCGAGCTTCTCTGCGATCGCGCAGGTCTCCGACATCGTGGTGAGCGAGATCAAGGCTGCCCTCTTCGGCTTCACGGCGGGGATCGTGGCCGCCTACCGCGGGCTCAACCCACCACCGGGGCCGAAGGGTGTGGGCGACGCGGTGAACCAGTCCGTCGTCATCTCGTTCGTGCTGGTGTTCCTGATCAACCTGGTGCTGACGTCGCTGTACCTCGAGCTCGTGCCGCCGAAGGGGTCGTGACGTGGCGCTGCTGAACGGCCGCGCGCGCCGGGTGGTGGACGCACCGCTGCAGGTGCTGGAGGAGCTGGGCGAGCAGCTCTCGCTCTACGCCCGCGCGATCGTGTGGATCCCGCGCACGCTGCGCCGCTACCGCTCGGAGATCGCCCGGCTGTTGGCCGAGGTGAGCTTCGGCTCCGGCGCGCTGATCGTCATCCTCGGCACGGCCGGCGTGATGCTGTCGCTGTCGCTCTTCGTCGGCAGCCTCGTGGGTCTGCAGGGCTTCCGGGCGCTGGACTCGCTCGGGGTCGAGGCGCTCACCGGCTTCATCACCGCGTACTTCAACACCCGCGACATCGCGCCGCTCGTGGCGTCGGCGGCGCTCACCGCCACCCTCGGCGCAGGCTTCACCGCTCAGCTGGGCGCGATGCGGATCTCCGAGGAGGTCGACGCGCTGGAGGTGATGGCGGTGCCCAGCGTGCCGTTCCTCATCACCACCCGCGTGATCGCGGGCGTGATCGCGATCATCCCGATGTACACGATCGGGCTCCTGTCGAGCTTTGCCGCGTCGCGCCTCAACGTCACGTTGATCAACGATCTGCCCGGCGGCACGTACGACCACTACTTCGATCTGTTCCTGCCGGTCAGCGACGTGCTGTACTCGTATCTCAAGGTGATCATCTTCGCGGTCGTGATCATCCTGATCCACTGCCACTACGGCTACAGCGCCAAGGGCGGCCCCGCGGGCGTGGGCATCGCGGTCGGGCGGTCGGTGCGCCTCTCGATCGTCAGCACGGCGATCCTCGACTTCTTCCTCACGCTGGTCATCTACGGCACCTCGACGTCCGTGAGCGTGGCCGGATGACGGCGGCGCAGCTCGTCGGCGGAGGCCGGTCGTGAAGCGCAGGCTGCAGGGTCTCGCCTTCGTCGTGGTGCTGCTCGCGATGGCAGGGCTCGCCGTCGGCGCCTACGCGGGGTTCTTCTCCGACGCCGTGCCGGTGACGTTGAAGGTCGACCGGGTCGGCACCCAGCTCGCCGCCCGCGCGGACGTGAAGGTCCGCGGTCTGAACGTCGGCACCGTCAGGTCGGTGAGCACCGACGGGACCGGCGCCACCGTGCAACTCGCCCTCGACCGCGACAAGATCGCGCTGATCCCGCGGGGCGTATCGGCGCGGCTGATCCCGAAGACCCTGTTCGGGGAGAAGTACGTGTCGCTGGTGCCACCCAGCGGTCCGCCGGGGCCGTCGCTCGGGGCGGGCGACGTGATCCCGGAGGACCGCAGCACGGCCGCCCGCGAGGTGGAGCGGGTGCTCGACGGGCTGCTCCCGCTTCTCCAGGCCGTCGAACCGCAGGACCTCGCGACCACGCTCGGTGCGCTGTCGCAAGCGTTGTCCGGGCGCGGTGCGGACCTCGGGACGACGCTGGTGCAGCTTCAGGAGCTGACAGGCGGGCTGCGCCCCGCGGTGCCCGACCTGCAGGAGGACATCACGCAGCTGGCCGACTTCGCCGCGAACGCGAACGAGGCCGCCCCCGACCTGCTCGACGCCCTGGAGGACTTCAGCGTCACCAGCCGGACGGTCGTGGAGCAGCGCCAGCAGCTGAACGACCTGCTCACCGGGGTCACCGGGGCGTCGGACGACCTGAAGGCGTTCCTCGTGGAGAACCGCGGGAACATCATCGGGCTGGCCTCGTCGAGCCGCCCCACCGTGGAGAGCCTGGCGCGCTACGCGCCGGAGTTCCCGTGCCTGCTCGGCCAGCTCTCAGGCCTCGTGCCGCGCATCGACAAGGCGTTCGGCGTGGGCACCGACCGGCCGGGGCTGCGTATCACGCTGGAGATCGAAGCGAACAAGGGCAAGTACGTGCCCGACCAGGACGAGCCGCGCTACCTCGACGACCGCGGCCCGCGTTGCTACCCGACGCAGGCGCCCGGTCCGCAGCAGCCGCCGGACGGGCCGTACAAGGACGGGTCGAAGCCGTCGACCCCGCCGCCCGGCACACCGAAGGGCAGCGCCGAGGACTTCGGGGCGATCCCCGCCGCCTACCCAGGGGGCGCCGGCTACACCGGCATGGGGCTGCCCAACTCGCCGGGCGAGCAGCAGATCGTCGCCGAGCTCACCGCGGCCCGCGACGGCACCTCGCCGTCCGCGGTGCCGAACTGGAGCTCGATGCTGGTCGGTCCGCTCTACCGGGGCGCCGAGGTGGCGTTGACGTGAACCGGATCCCGTACGGGCCACTGATCAAGTTCACCGCGCTGACGGTCGTGGTGGCGCTGGCCACCACCGTGCTCGCACTGACCATCGCGAACGCGTCGCCGGGGGAGCACACGGCCTACACCGCGCGCTTCACGGATGCATCAGGGCTGCTGCCCGGCGACGACGTCCGGATCGCGGGGGTCGTCGTCGGCACCGTCGACGACATCCGGATCGTCGACCGGCGGGTCGCCGAGGTGGCCTTCAGCGTCTCCCGCGACCAGCGGCTCCCGGCATCGGTGACGGGCGCGATCCTCTACAAGAACCTCATCGGCCAGCGGTTTCTGTCGCTCGCACTGGGCGCCGGGCCTACCGGCGACACCCTTCCGCCCGGGGGCACGATCCCGGTGGAGCGCACCCGCCCGCCGCTGAACCTCACCACGCTGTTCAACGGGTTCAAACCGCTGTTCGCCGCGCTCGACCCGCAGCAGGTCAACCAGCTGTCCTTCGAGATCGTCCAGGTCCTGCAGGGGCAGGGCGGCACCGTGCAGAGCCTGCTCGCGAGCACGTCGTCGCTGACCAACACGCTCGCCGACCGCGACGAGGTGATCGGGCAGGTCATCGACAACCTCAACGCGGTGCTCGACACCGTCAACGCGCGTGATCAGCAGCTGTCGGACCTCATCAGCTCCCTGCAGGCGCTGGTGTCCGGCCTCGCCGAGGACCGCGAGCCGATCGGGGACGCGATCGTCTCCATCGGCAAGCTCACCACGGTCACGGCCGGTTTCGTCGATGAGGGCCGGCCTGCGCTCCGCCAGGACATCGCCTCCCTCGGTGACCTCGCCGGCAACCTGAACGACCAGGCGCCCAAGCTGGAGCAGACCCTGCTGAACCTGCCGGGGAAGCTGGAGACGGTCTCCCGGGCGGGCAGCTACGGCAGCTGGTTCCAGTTCTATCTGTGCGGTCTCACCGGCTCCGTCGGGCTGGAGCCCTACCTCCCGCCGGCCGAGATCCCGGCATTCACCAGCGCCTCCCCACGGTGCGGACCCGATCCCGACGGCGTGGAGGGCGAGAAGCCGAATCCGCTCGGCGGCATCCCGCCCGTCGCCCCGGACGGGCCGCAGCTGCCTGCGCTGCCACCTGCTCTGTCGTTGCCGGGGGACCACTGATGCCCGCGCAGCGCAACCCCGTCCGCGCCGCCGTGATCGGCCTGCTGACGATCGTGCTCATCGTCGTGCTGGCCTTCAACGGTCCGGCGATCTTCGGCGGCGGCACCACCTACCGCGCCGAGTTCGGCGAGGCCGCCGGGCTCACTTCCGGCGACCTCGTCACCATCGCAGGCGTCGAGGCCGGTCGCGTCGGCTCCGTCGAGTTGGCCGGCGACCGGGTTCTCGTCACTTTCACGGTTTCGGACGCCTGGGTCGGCGACCGGGCCTCCGCCTCGATCGAGATCAAGACCCTGCTCGGCTCGAAGTACCTGGCGCTCGACCCACAGGGCGACAACGCCCTCGAACCCGGCGCCGTGATCCCGTTGGCCCGCACCGCGTCCCCGTTCGACGTGGTGGAGGCGTTCGACGGGCTCTCCGGCACGATCGACCAGCTCGACACGAAGCAGCTTGCGCAGAGCCTGACCACGCTGGCCGACACGTTCCGCGACACCGCTCCCGAGGTCCGTGGCGCCCTCGACGGGCTCTCCCGCCTCTCCACCACCATCGCGAGCCGGGACGAGGAGATCCACAAGCTGCTCGAAGGCACCCGCAAGCTCTCCGGCGTGCTGGCCGATCGGAACGACGAGTTCGAGAAGCTCCTCTCCGACGGCAACCTCCTGCTCTCCGAGCTCCAGAAGCGCAAGGAGGCGATCAGCGCACTGCTCGACGGCACACGCGAGCTGTCGAAGCAGCTGCAGGGTCTGGTCGCCGACAACCGCGACCAGCTGCGGCCCACGCTGGAGAAGCTCGACAAGGTCGCCGCGCTGCTGCAGCGCAACCGGGACGCCCTCGACAACGGGCTGCGGCTCGAGGCGGTGTTCGTGCGGCTGTTCACCAACGCCGTCGGCAACGGCCGCTGGTTCGACAGCTACCTCTGCGGACTGGTGCCCCCGACCGTCGGCCCGCTCAACCCGGAGGGGTGCTGAGGATGGGGCTCACCCTCACCGACCGCCGCCAGCTTCAGTTCACCGCGCTGGTGGCCGTGGTGGCCGTGCTGGTCGCCGGCGGGCTCTATCTCGTGCTCCAGCCGCCCGGACGGCTGGTC
>DASYES010000792.1:0-3668 GCA_036498885.1 Pseudonocardia sp. | reverse complement strand
TCGGTGGCCTCGCTGTAGTGCACCCCGCCACCCGCGACGAGCAGCGGACGGCGGGCCGAGGAGATGATGCCTGCGGCCCGCGCCAGCGCGGCCGGCTCGGGCACCGGGCGCGGGATGTGCCAGACCCGCTTCGCGAACAGCTCGTCGGGCCAGTCGTGTGCCTCGGCCTGCACGTCTTGCGGCAGCGCGATCGTCACCGCGCCGGTCTCGGCCGGGTCGGTGAGCACCCGCATCGCGCCGAGCAGCGCCGATGGGAGCTGCTCCGGGCGCCAGACCCGGTCGAAGAAGCGCGACAGCGGCCGGAACGCGTCGTTCACCGACACGTCGTAGCCGAAGGGTTGCTCCAGCTCCTGCAGCACCGGGCTCGCCACGCGCGTCGCGAAGACGTCGGACGGCAGCAGCAGCACGGGGATGCGGTTGGTGGTAGCCAGTGCGGCCCCGGTGAGCATGTTCGTCGACCCCGGCCCGATCGACGCCGTGCAGGCCATCGCCTGCAGCCGGTTGCGCATCCGCGAGTAGCCGACGGCGGTGTGCACCATGCCCTGCTCGTTGCGGGCCAGGTGGTAGGGAAGATCGGAGCCCGTGCCGTCACCCTGGGCCGACTCGAGGAGAGCCTGCGCGATGCCGGCCACGTTCCCGTGCCCGAAGATGCCGAAACAGCCGGGGATCAGCCGCTGCTCGATCCCGTCGCGCTCGCTGTACTGGGCGGCCAGGAACCGGACGAGCGCCTGGGCGACGGTCAGCCGAACGCTCATTGCAATCCCTCGCTGCGCTCGGTCAGCCCATAGGGAGACAACACCGCGCGGGGCCGCTGTGTCGATGATTCGCTCGCAAGCTCGCTCATCGTGAACGCTCCTCGGTGGTCGTCAGCGGCAACCGGGGGTCGATCTCCTGCTCGTCCCAGGTGCCGCGGATCCAGGCGTGGGCGGGGTCGTCGCAGATCAGCCAGGCCCGTTGCGGGCTCGGCCCGGCCATGACGTTGAGGTAGTAGAGGTCGTAGCCGGGCACGGCCATCGACGGCCCGTGCCAGCCGTGCGGGATGAGCACGGTGTCGCCACTGCGGACCTCCGCGCACACGTCGATCTCGCGTCCCGGACCGGACGTGTAGACGCGCTGGTAAGCGATGCCCTCGCCGGCCGGGCCGGGCGCGACCTCGAAGTAGTAGACCTCCTCCAGCCGTGCCTCGCCCTCACGTTCCTCGTCGTGCTTGTGCGGGGGATAGGACGACCAGTTGGCGGCCGGGGTCAGCACCTCGACCGCGATCAGCTTGTCGGCGTCGAACGTCTCCGGGTTGCAGAAGTTGTTCACCTGCCGACTGGCCTGCCCGGCCCCGCGCAGCTCGACGGAGACGCCGTCGGCCGGGCCGTAACGGGCGGTCAACCGGCGCGTGGCGCGGGCTCCGGGGAGCGCGAAGCGGCCGCCCGCTGCCGAGGAGACCGTGACCTGCGCGTCGCGGGGGGCGTAGGCGAAGTCGGTGACCCGCGAGAACACGGTCTCGCGCCCGGCGATCTCGAAGCGCTCGCCGTCGCACTCGACGGTGCAGCTGCCGGCGAGCGGGAGGACGACCATCTCGTCCTCGCCGGTGCCGAACGTGGCGCTCCCGCCCGCGGGCAGTTCGAGGACGCGCAGGCTGCTGTAGCCCCAACCGGCGGTGTCCGGCGTGATGACGAGGGAGAACGTGTCGTCACCCGTCTCACCCCTTCGGACCAGCGGGCCGACGGTGCGTGTCTCGCTCGCAAGCTCGCTCACGCCGCCTCCTCGCTGACGCTCGTCGGCCACGTTCGCGAAGCTGCTGTGTCCAATGGTTCGCTCGCAAGCTCGCTCACAGGAGGCTCACCGCCGCATCCACTGCGCCGGCGACATCGTCGTTCGGTGGATAGAGCAGGGAACGCCCGATCACCAGGCCCTGCACCGTGGGGAGGGCCAGCGCCTTGCTCCAGCTCGCGAAGGCAGCGTCCTGGTCCTCGGTCACCTCGCCACCGAGGATCAGCGCGGGCAGTGTGGTCGCGGCCATCGCCCGCTCCATCTCGTCGACGATCGGCACTTTCAGCCACGTGTATGCGGACGTTGCGCCCATCCCCGCGGCCACGCACGTCGCGCGGATCATGGCCTCCGCCGTGAGCTCGTTGCGGACGCGCCCGTCCACGCGGTGGGAGATGAAGGGCTCGACCATGGCCATCAGGCCGTGCCTTGCCAGCTCGCCGACGGCTTTCGCACCGGCCTCGAGCGTGGCAGCCGTGGCGGAGTCCTCGGGGTCGATGCGGATGAGCATCTTGCCGCCCTCGAACCCGGCCGCCGAGAGGCTCTTCGCGTCGTAGGCGGTGAAGCGGTCGTCGATCTCGAACGTGGTGCCGGCCAGGCCGCCGCGGTTCATCGAACCGACCACGACCTTGTCGTCGAGCGCGCGAAGCAGCAGGAGGTCCTCGAGGATGTCCGGAGTGCCGAGCACCCCGTTCACACCGGGACGGGACAGGGCGAGGCACAGCCGGTCGAGCAGGTCACTCCGATCGGCCATGGCCAGCGCCCGGCCACCGGCCCGCAGCGCGCCACGGGCCGGGTGGTCGGCGGCGATCATCATCAACCGGCCGTGCTCGGCGAGCAGCGAGGCGGGCCTGCTGCGGTGGGCCGCGGCTTCGGCCACGGCCTGTGGCCTGCGCACGCGGCTCTCGATCAGCTCGCGGAGCCGTTCCTCACGCACCGATGACCTCCCGTAACCCGGCCTCGACCTCATCGGTGGTCGGCATGGCGTCGGAACAGGCGAGCCGGCCCGCCACGATCGCACCGGCGGCGTTGCAGAACCGCATCGCCCGCTCGAGATCCCACCGGGAGAGCAGGGCGTGGCACAGCGCGCCGCCGAAGGCGTCGCCCGCTCCGAGGCCGTTCACCACCTCTACCGGCATCGGCGGCACCTGCACCTTGGTGGAGCCGTCCGACGCCAGCACACCGGCCGGGCCCTGCTTGACGACGGCGAGCTCGACGCCGGCATCGTGCAGCGCCTCCGCTGCGGCGTGCGGCTCGGTCACGCCGACCGCGGTCTCGCACTCGTCGAGGTTGCCGACGGCGACCGTCACGTGCGGCAGTGCCTCCTGCATCCAGCGGCGGGCCTCCTCCCGGGAGGGCCAGAACATCGGCCGGTAGTCCAGATCGAGAACCGTGATCCCGCGTCTGTTCCGCTCCCGCAGCGCGGCGAGCGTGGCCCCGCGGCTCGGCTCCTTCGAGAGACCGGTGCCGGTCACCCAGAAGATGTCCGCCGCGCGCACGGCGTCCATGTCGAGCTCATCGGTCCGGATCTCCAGGTCGGGAGCCTTGGGGAGGCGGTAGAAGTAGAGCGGGAAGTTGTCGGGTGGGAAGATCTCGCAGAACGTCACCGGGGTCGGCAGCTCGGGCACCGCCGTGACGTACCGGTCATCCACGCCGTAGCCGCGCAGGGCGTCGTGCAGGAACTCGCCGAACGGGTCTTCCCCGGTCCGGGTGATCACCGCGCTGCGTCGGCCGTGGCGGGCCGCTGCGACCGCGACGTTCGACGCGCTTCCCCCCAGGTACTTGCCGAACGTCTGCACCTCGCGCAGCGAAACCCCGATCTGGAGCGGGTAGATGTCCACCCCGATCCGCCCCATCGTGAGCACCTCGAGGGCGCTCATGCGGTCGTTCCCGGCGTGTGGCTCACT
>DASYES010000791.1:0-4905 GCA_036498885.1 Pseudonocardia sp. | reverse complement strand
TACTTCACGCAGCACAAGCCGCCGGCGTTGGTGGCGACATTGCCCCCGATCGTCGACCACTGGGAGCTCGCAGGATCGGGCGGATACCAGAGACCGTGCTCGGCAACCGCCGCACGCAGGTCGTTGTTGACCACACCCGGCTGCACCACCGCCAGCCGCTCGTCGGCGTTGATCTCGACGATCTCACGCATCCGCTCCGTGGACAGCACCACGCAGCCGTCCACCGCGTTCGCGCCGCCCGAGAGACCGGTGCCGGCCCCGCGCGGGACGAGCGGACGGCCGTGCCGCGCGCACGCGGCGACCACCGCCGCAACCTCCTCCGTGCTCCGCGGCCGCACCAGCGCCGCCGCACGCCCGTACGGCGCCCACTCCGCCTCATCGTGTTGATAGGCATCCACCACCGCGGCATCGACGACGATGCGGTCGCCCGGCAACGCCACGAACAGATCGGCGACGAGCGGATCGAGCGGAGCGGAAGCATCCGTAACGGCCATAGCGTGACGCTAGCCAACCGACTGTGGGACCGCGCCTCCCGCAGCCGATCAAAGGCGTAGGCCCGTGCCGGACGGTCGGTGCGCGCCGAATCGTGTCAACCGGGCGGCGTCAACCGAACAGCTTGCCCAGGTTGAGGATGCCCTGCGGGCCTGTGGTCCGGCCGCCCTCCGGATCAGCTCGTGTCAGCGCCGAGGCGCTCCGCCACCGCTCGGCCCAGCAGCGTCCCGGATCGCCAGGCCGTCTCCACCCGCGAGCTGCCCCAGCTGTCCCCGGCGAGCGCGATTCCGTCGTCACCGAGGTGGAACGGGCGGTCGCGGTCGGCGGCGGGTGCTGCGTGACGCCATCCGTGGGCGACGGTCCACAACGGCGGCGTGCGGATCTCCAGTAACTCCCGGATGGCCTCGACCGCCGGACCGACGGCACCGGCGGGATCCGCCTCGTGCGCGCGCGCGACGTCGGCGGTGGTGTGCGCAACGAGCACCGGAGCCCCGTCACCCCGCCGGTCGCCGTCGTCGGCGATCAGGGACAAGACCGGGTGATCGTTGACGAACGCCGCACTCATCCCGGGCCATTCCCGCGACGGCCAGCCGGCCACGACAGTGACCACCGGACGCCACTCGCGACCGGCCAGTTCCGCAGTGGCGGACGAGGCCGGGTTCACGAGGCGCAGGGCCTCCGGGTCGGGCATCGCGAGCACCACGACGTCGGCACGCCTGCCGTCCACGTCTGGTCCTGGGCCGACGTGGCGGATCTCGTGGCACAGCTGCACGGTCAGTCCCGCCGCCAGGTCCGCCACGAGGCGCGCCAGGCCCCCGGGTGCCGCCCAGCGCATCGGTCCGGGCGAACGCCCGCGGCTTCCGTCGCCCAGGACGGCGAGCTCGGACGTCCACGGCCGCGCCAGCCCGGCCGTCTGCCAGCGCTCCACCACCTCGGCGAACTCCGGGTCCCGCACGGTGAAGTAGGCCGCGCCCATGTCGACCGGTCGCCCCTCGATCACCCGGCCGCCCATCCGCCCCCCGACCGCCCCCGAGCGCTCCAGCACCCGCACCGGCACGCCGGCCGCGCTGAGCTCGTGAGCGCAAGCGACACCCGCGATCCCCGCCCCCACCACCACGACGGCCACACCACGACGGTATTGGGAGCGCACCCCAACCCGCGAGTCGCCCACAATCCGCGCGCGAGTCGCCCACAATCCGAGCGCGAGTCGCCCACAATCCGCGCGCGAGTCGCCCACAATCCGAGCGAGTCGCCCCTCAGATCGCGCTCAGCGGGAGCGGCTCGCAGCTCTACGGCTCCACAACGCCGTCATTGAGCGCTGCTACGCGGGTGAGGCGTTCTCGCCACCATCTCGTGCGCTCGGGGTTCGCCGCCACCGCGGCACGGTGTACCGGCTCGGGGGCCTGGCGGGGCACGGTGAGCCAGCCGTCGCGGGGCACGAGCGGTTCGGCCACCACGTCGGCGGTGAGCAGCGCACCGGTGCCGAACCCACACGCGAGGTCCAGGTCGGGCAGGGCACCGGCCAGCGCCAGCTCCGCCGCCAGCCCGACGCTGGTCTCCAGCGCCGACGAGACCACGCACGGCAACCCGCACGCCTCCGCGACGGCGAGCGCACGGCGAACCCCGCCGAGGGGAGCGCACTTGAGCACGGCAATGTCGGCTGCACCGGCGACCGCTACCCGCAGCGGGTCCTCGGCACGGCGGATCGATTCATCGGCAGCGATCGGCACGTCGACCTGACGCCGCACCGCGGCGAGCTCCTCGATCGTCCGGCACGGCTGCTCGACGTACTGCAGCCCGCCGGCCGCGCGGTCCAGTGCCCGGATCGCGGGCACGGCCTCGTCGACGTCCCAACGCCCGTTCGCGTCCACCCGCACCGCGCCGCGGGGGCCGAGTGCGTCGCGGACCGCGGCCACGCGCTCCAGGTCGTCCGGCAGCGAGCCGGGCGCGTCGGCCACCTTGACCTTCGCCGTGGAGCAGCCCGACGCCCGGACGATCTCCTGTGCCCGTTCCGGCCCGACTGCCGGGACGATGCAGTTCACCGGCACCCGGTCGCGGACGGGCTCCGGCCAGCCCTCCTCGGCGGCCTCGACGGAGGCAGCGAGCCACGCTGCCGCCTCGGCGTCGTCGTACTCGGCGAACGGGCAGAACTCGCCCCAGCCCGCGGGCCCGTGCAGCAACATCCCCTCCCGCACCGTGATGCCGCGGAACCGGGTGGTCATGGGGATGGCGTACACGGCGGGATCGAGCACGGCTACGACCCTAAGCCCGGCGTCGCGCCGGCCATCACGGGCACGAAACGGGCCGACTCGCACACGGGAAACGGGCGACTCGCGGACGCGACGCGGACGCTCCCGCACGCGAAACAGGCGTCTCCCGCACGCAACACGGGCGACTCGCGCACCCGGAACGGGCGACTCGCGCACGTGAAATGGGCGACTCGCGGGGGTTGGCGGGGTCAGGCCAGCAGTTCGTGGTCGGACGGCCGGACCTTGCGGGTGCGGCGGCGGAAGGCGAACGTGTGCCTCGGCCAGAGCACGCGGTTCCTGCCGTGCTCGTCGAGGTACCAGCTCGCGCACCCGCCCTCCGTCCACACGGAGCCTGCGAGCTTGCGCTGGACCGCGGCGTTGAAGCCGTCCTGCCGGTCGCGGCGGGTGTCGATGGCCACCGCGCCGTTCTCGTCGAGGAGACGCAATGCGTCGAGCAGGTAGTTCAGCTGCGACTCGATCATGTAGATCATCGAGCTGTGGCCGAGGCCGGTGTTGGGACCGGTCATGGTGAAGAGGTTGGGGAAACCGGCCACCGTGGTGCCCAGGAACCCCTCGAGGCCGTTGCGCCAGACGTCGGCGAGATCCAGCCCGTCGCGGCCGATGATGCGGGCTGAGCGCCCGAGTCCCTCGGCCACCTTGAAGCCGGTGGCGAAGACGATCGTGTCGACCTCGTGCTCGACGCCGTCGGCCGTGACGACGGCGGTGGGCGTGACCCGCACGACCTTCTCCGTGACGAGCTCGACGTTGGGCCTGGTCAGAGCCGGGTAGTACGCGCTGGAGAGCAGTATGCGCTTGCAGCCGATGGTGAAGTCCGGCGTGAGCTTGGCCTTGAGGTCGGGGCGGTCGGCGAACGTTCGCGCGAGATAGGCGCGGGCGAACTTCTCGATCAGCGCCATCCGCTTCGGTTTGAGGAAGCCGGTGAGCAGGCTTTCGTTGCGCGCGTAGATGACCGCCCGCGAGAGCTTCTGGACGGCCGGCGCGGCCCGGTAGATGCGTTGCCACAGCGGGCGCACCATCCGGTCGGGCTTCGGCAGCACCCACGGCGCTGTGCGCTGGAAGAGCGTGAGCGCTGCGACCTGCGGCTGGATGGCCGGCACGAACTGGATGGCGCTCGCGCCCGTGCCGATCACGGCGACACGCTTGCCCCGCAGGTCGTGGTCGTGGTTCCAGCGTGCGGAGTGGAAGGTCGTGCCGGTGAACTCGTCGAGCCCGGGGATATCGGGCATCGACGGTTCGTGCAGTGCGCCCGTGCCCCAGACCAGCACGCGGGCGGTGAGGCTGCTGCCGTCCGCCAGTCGCACCGTCCAGTGCCGGCCGCTCCACTCCGCAGCGACCACCGTGGCGCGGAACCGGATGCGCGCGCGCAGCCCGAACCGGTCGGCGATTCGCTCGAGGTAGGCCCGGATCTCGGGTTGCCGCGCGTAGAGCCTGCTCCACTCGGGGTTGGGGGCGAAGGAGAACGAGTACAGGTGCGACTGGACATCGCACGCACAGCCCGGATAGGTATTGTCCCGCCAGGTGCCGCCGAGGCTCTCGCCCTTCTCCAGGATGATGAAGTCGTTGCGGCCCGCTTGCGCGAGCCGGACGGCGGCCCCGAGGCCGGCGAACCCGCTGCCGACGATGGCGACGTCCACGGTCTCACCGGCGACGTTCGGGGTCGGCTGGCTCATCCCGCTCCTCACAGTGGATACCCCAGCGAAGTTACCACGGGTAGGTTACTGGCGGTAGGTTTCAGTCGCCTGCGATAGTGGACCCCGTGGACCCCAGCAGGCCCCGCCGCCGGGTGAGCCGCGCCGAGCGCGAGCGGCAGATCCTCGACGCGGCCGTGGCGGTGTTCGGCGAACGCGGTTACCAGGCGGCATCCATGGATGTGGTGGCCGAGCGGGTGGGCGTGACGAAGCCCGTGCTGTACGCCCACTTCGGCTCCAAGGAAGGCCTGCTGCTCGCCTGTATCGCCCGGGCCCGCGCCGAGCTGCTCGAGGTGACCACGGCGGCCGCGGAGTCGGCGCACGGGCCGGAGGAGATGCTGCGGCGCGGCATACTGGCGTTCTTCGTCTACCTGGAACGACGCGAGCCGGCATGGACCCTTCTGTACTCGGAGTCGACCGTGGCAGGCGAAGCCCTCGATGGCATCAGGGCCCAG
>DASYES010000790.1:0-7322 GCA_036498885.1 Pseudonocardia sp. | reverse complement strand
CGGCGACCGTGCCCGATGCGTCGGAGGCCGTGCCGGAGAGCTTGCCGGTCACCTCGTGGGCCGTACCCGAGACCTTGCCGGAGACGCCCGCGGCGCTACCGGAGATCGCTGCGGCCTGCGCCGCGGCAAGTTTGGCTGCCTTGCGTCCACGCCAGCCCAGCGAGGGCTTGCCATGGGTGTCGGCCGCGGCGATCAGCAGCCCACCGAGAAGACCCACGTTCTTCAGGAAGTGGAAGATCTGATCCTGCTTCTTCTCCTCGTCGGTCTCCTCCCAGAAGCGGTGACCGGCCGCTGTCGTGGGGATCAGCGTCGCCGCGAGGGCCGCTGCGGACAGACGCGGGAACTTGCCGAGCGCCAGCATCGTGCCGGCGACGACTTTGACCGCGCCGTCGATCTGCACGAGCAGCACGTCGTCGGGGCGCTCCTGGATGGGCGCCATCTCGACGGCCTTGTCGACGAGCGGCGCGACCGCGTCGAGCACCGGCTTCGCCGCCTGTGCAGGGCCCTCGGGGGCCCGGAGCACCTGGATGCCGCTGTAGATGAACAGCGAGGCGAGCATGGGTCGGGCTACACGTCGAAGGAGCATGCCCAACCGTTCCCCGGAGAGGGCCGGATCAAACGCTGCCGGTCACCTTCGGGTGCCATCATGCGCAGGTGACGGACACGCGGCTGGCCATCGGACTCGACATCGGCGGCACGAAGATCGCAGGAGCGGTAGTCGACGAACACGGCACTGTGGTGGCCGAGCACGTCGAGCCGACACCCGCGGAATCCAGCGGCGAGGCCGTCACCGAGGTCGTGCTATCGATGATCGATCGCTTCCGTGCCGACCACGATGTCGTGACCATCGGCGTCGGCGCAGCCGGGATCGTCGAGTGGCCTGTCGGGGTGATGCTCTGGGCACCGAACAACGCCTACCGAGACTGGCCGGTGCGCGAACAGCTGGAGAAGGCCACCACGCTGCCCGTCATCGTCGACAACGACGCCAACGTCGCCGCGCTCGCCGAAGCGCGCCTCGGCGAGCCGTACCCCAACATGGTGTTGATCACAGTCGGCACCGGCATCGGCGGCGGACTCGTGCTCGACGGGCAGATCTACCGGGGCCCCACCGGGCTCGGCGCCGAGCTCGGCCACATCATCCTCAACCCCGACGGCCCGCGGTGCGGCTGCGGCAACCACGGCTGTTTCGAGGCCTACGCGTCGGGCACCGCGCTCACGCGGATGGCCCGCGACGCCGCTGCCGACGATCCGCACGGGCTGATCGCCCGGCTCGGCGCCGAGGACGGCGAGGTGACCGGGTACACGGTGGTGAAGGCCGCGCACCTGGGCGACGAGACGGCGAAGGCCGTATTCGCCCGGCTCGGCCGGTGGCTCGGGGTCGGCATCGCCTCGCTTGCCAACATCTTCGAGGTCGACGCAGTGGTCGTCGGGGGCGGCCTCGTCGAGACCGGGGAGCTGCTCCTCACCCCGGCGCGCACGGCCGCACGCGAGTACGCCTACGCGCCCACCGCGCGCGGCATCGCGCCCGTCATTCCCGCGACCTTCGGCGCCGACGCCGGGAAGATCGGGGCGGCGCTGCTCGCTCTGGAGCACGTCTGATTCGTCTCCTAGGGTGAGCCGCGTGTCACTCGTCCTCGGTCCGGTCCTGCGTCACGTCGACGAGACGTCCTCGTCGGTCTGGGTGCAGACCCGAAGTGCCGCCACCGTCTCGGTGCTCGGCTGCTCGGCACGCACCTTCGAGGTGGCAGGCAACCACTACGCGCTCGTCCCCGTCACCGGCCTCACCCCCGACAGCAGCACCGCTTATGAGGTGGAGATCGACGGTGAGCGGGTGTGGCCGCCGACCACCAGCCCGTTCCCACCGAGCGTGATTCGCACGCGGGGCCCACGGTCCGAACGTGGCAACCGGATCATCTTCGGGTCCTGCCGGTACTCGAAGGTGACCGACCCCGCGCTCGCCGCGAGGCTGGGCATCGACGCGCTCGATGCGTACGCGGCCCGGATGATCCAGCGCCCACCGCAGGAGTGGCCCGATGCACTGCTGCTGCTCGGCGACCAGGTGTACGCCGACGAGCTGACGCCACGGAATCGGCGCCGCATCGCCGGGCAGCGCGATCGGCGCCCGAACTGGCCCGACCACGAGATCGTCGGCTTCGACGAGTACGTCGGGCTCTACCGGGACTCGTGGTCCGACCCGGAGGTCCGGTGGCTGATGTCCACCGTGCCCACCGCGATGATCTTCGACGACCACGACGTGCGCGACGACTGGAACACCTCGGCCGCGTGGCGCGCAGAGATGGGCGCCACCTCCTGGTGGCGCGACCGCATCCGCTCCGCGCTCGCCTCGTACTGGATCTACCAGCACATCGGCAACCTCTCGCCCGACGCCCTCGCCTCCGATCCCGACTACCAGAAGATCAGCAAGTACGACGGCGACACCTGGCCGCTGCTCGTGGAGCTCGCCGATCGCGCCGACGCCGAGATCGACGGCTCGAAGGGACTGCGGTTCAGCTTCCGCTGGGACCTCGGCCGCAGCCGGCTGGTGATGATCGACTCGCGCAACGGGCGCATCCTCGAGGGCGGGGAGCACCTGATGCTGGGCGAGACCGAGTTCTCCTGGATCGAGGAGCAGGTCCAGGCACCCGGCCGGGTGGAGCACCTCGTGATCGGCACCTCGGTCCCCTGGCTGCTTCCGCACGCCATCGGGGAGCTCGAGACGGTCAACGAGATCGCCGCCGCCCGGCCCGGCTGGCGGGGGCGCCTCGGCGAGCGGATCCGGCAGGTCGGCGACCTGGAGCACTGGGCCGCCTTCCGCAAGTCGTTCGACCGGCTCACCGCCATGATCGACCGGGCCGCTTCGAACGGGCCGCTCACGGTGAGCGTCGTGTCCGGGGATGTGCACCACAGCTACGCCGCACGCGCCCACCTCCCGTCGGGCGGACGGGCGCCGGTCCACCAGCTCACCTGCTCGCCGGTGCACAACACGATGAGCTGGATGATCAAGCCCGGGTTCCGGCTCGGCTGGTCGCGCGCTGTCGGCTCCCTGGCGGGCCGTTGGGCGACGCGGGCGGGAGCGCCGCCGAAAACGGTGTCGTGGAAGCGGGTGACGGGGCCGTTCTTCGGCAACATGATCGCCACCCTGGACATCGACGGCGAGCGCGCCTCGGTGCTTTTCGAACAACCGCGCACGGCGGCAACACTCAACGAGCTGGCGCGACTGGAGCTGACCTCATGACAGAGCAGACAAGTGCGGCCACGGCGCGGCGGATCTCGGCGATCGCCGGTCAAACCGTCGTACTCCGGCCGGCCACCGCCGCCCACGTGCCGATCTTCCTGGAGATCCTCCGGCACCCGGAGATCGAGAAGTGGTGGGGCGGCTACGACCTGGAACGGGTGCGCCGGGAGCTGCTCGGTCCCCACTGCTATGCGATCGAGCTGGCGGGCGAGACCACCGGGTTGATCATCTATCGTGAGGAGCCCGACCCCGACCACCGGTACGCGGCGATCGACCTCGCGCTGCATCCGGACCATCAGAACCAGGGTCTGGGCTGCGACGCCATGCGCGCCATGGCCCGGTTCCTCTTCCGGCACCGCGACCATCACCGCGTGGTGATCGACCCTGCGGCGCACAACGAACGGGCCATCCGAAGCTGCGAACGGGCGGGTTTCCGCCGGGTGGGCGTGATGCGGGCCTACGAACAGTCCGCCGACGGCGGGTGGCACGACGGGCTGCTGATGGACCTGCTCCAGGAGGATCTGCCGTAGGGCCGGGCCGCCTGGAGCGTGATGTCACAGATGTCCGCCGCGCGATCAGAAACGGACGAACCCGCGACGGCGGACGGTCAGCCCGGCGATCGCCAGCACGGCCCCGAGGATGTCGACGAGCAGCCCGATGTTCTGCATTCCCATGAGGTCCCCGAGGTAGCCGAGGACGTAGGCACCGACGATGGCGCTGATGATCATCCGTCCGGTGCGGACCCGCCGGGTGCTTTTCACGACGCTTCGGGCGATGGCGGTGACGATGAGTCCGATGAGGATGGCGAAGAAGATCGGGCCGATGATCTGGACGGCCGAGAAGACGGCAGGGCTGACGGTGATGACGGGCACGATTCCTCCGGTGGGGGCCGTGGGCCGCCGCTGACGGCCCGGCTACGGATGATCAGCCAGCTGATCCGCCCCACACACGGCCCGGCACCCGCGAGGGTTCACGCTTCTCAGAACGGGGTGCGCTCCAGCCAGGTGGCCCAGACCACCTCGTCGCCGATCACCTGAAGGCCCGGAGCGTCCGCGTCGATCCGGCGCGTCATCGCCAGCAAGAGGTCGGCGGCGCTACCGCGGACGGCAGCATCGCCCTTGCCATGACCGTGCTCCCATGTGATCCCCGACTCACTGCCACGGACCATCCACTCCCCGTCGGCGCCCAGCCCGTCGTCCGTGGCGTGCAGATGCAACGTGGCGCCCCCGGGGAGCGCCTGTCCATCGCCCGCCGGGCGCGCGACCAGCAGGTCCAGCAACTCCGAGATGCCGTCCGCCGCCACCTCGGGCTCGACGACGAACGGAACGCCGAGGGCCAGTGCGGCGTCCGCGCGGTGCACAACCGACTCGTGCAGCCTGCGGCGGATCCACCACGCCGCAGGCTTCGGGCCGATGAACGTCCAGACCGGGACGTCGGCACCGGTGCCCGCCACGGCTTCGATCAACAGCCGTGCACTCTCGGTGACCCACGCGACGGCGTCGCTCGCGTCGGCCGGTGACTTCCCGTCGGGCACCGCGCGCATGTCGACGCCAGCGTCGGCCCGCTCGCGCACGATCATGGCGCCCCACCGGTCACCCCGGCCGACGTGGGCCAGAAGTTTCTGCAGGTCCCACCCCGGGCAGGTGGGCACGGCGTGGGCCGGGTCGGCGGCGGTCACGAGTTCGCCGAACAGGCGGTTCTGATCGATCAAGGCGTCGGGGTACTGCACATCCGTGACGGTAGTCCCCACGATCGGGGGCACGATCGTGACGTGGAGTACGCGAAGGGGGCCGGACGCATGACCGGTAGCCGGATCGGGTAGGAACTCGACTATGGCGCGCGACGCACGGGAATGGACTGTCCCCGCCCCGCTGCGGGCACTGATGTGGTGGCCGGCGGCCGCCTTTGTGCTGGTCATGATCGTCCCGGAGGCTGCGGCGACCTCGATTGCGGCATCCGGAGTGGCGCTGGTGGCGCTCGGCGCCGTGGGTCCTGTGGTGGTCCGTCGGCTACGCGGTCCTGCCGCCGTCAGCGGCGCGGTCGTCGAGCCCCCGGCGCAGGACCCTCCGACCGTCGAGATCGAACTGCCGACCGTCGAGATCAAGCCGGCTCGCCGGGTGGCCTGACACTCTCCTCCCCCTCTGATGCCGGCACGTCCGTCGTGCCGGCATCGGCGTCTTCACGGGCGGACAAGAGCTCGTTTCGTGACTGCCCTCACCGGAGCCGAGCGCCTCTCCGAGTGATGTCGCATCCGTCCACTCCATAGCTTGCACTTCCGATAGTAGGATGCCCAAGTATCTGGTCCTGCGAGGAGGAGTGCCATGGACGAGCTGCACGTGCCCGCCCACCCGGTTCGGTTCGTCACCGCGGCCAGCCTGTTCGACGGCCATGACGCCGCGATCAACATCATGCGACGGATCCTGCAGCGCCAGGGCGCCGAGGTGATCCATCTGGGCCACAACCGCTCGGTCGACGAGGTCGTGACCGCGGTGATCCAGGAGGACGCCCAGGGCGTGGCGGTCAGCTCGTACCAGGGCGGGCACGTCGAGTACTTCTCCTACCTGGTCGAGCTGCTGCGCGAGCGCGGAGCCGGGCACGTGAAGGTCTACGGCGGGGGCGGCGGTGTGATCGTGCCGGCCGAGATCGAACTGCTCCACGAGCGTGGCGTGGCCCGCATCTTCTCCCCCGACGACGGCCAGCGACTCGGCCTGCCCGGGATGATCAACGTGATGATTCGCGAGTGTGACGTCGACCTCGCGACCCAGCCTCCGCAGTCGTTCGACGGACTGTTCGCCGGCGAGCACGCAACGCTCGCCCGCACGCTCACTCTCGCCGAGGCGGGACGCCTGCCGTCCGGGCTCGACCTGCAGCCCCGCCGCGCGGTCCCCGTGTTGGGCGTCACCGGCACCGGCGGCTCGGGCAAGTCGAGCCTCACCGACGAGCTGGTGCGCCGGTTCCGGCTCGACCAGGAGGACAAGCTCCGCATCGCCGTGCTCGCCGTCGACCCGACCCGCCGCCGCGGCGGGGGTGCACTGCTCGGCGACCGGATCCGGATGAATGCCCTCAGCGGCGACCGGGTCTTCTTTCGCTCGATGGCCACCCGCGGCGCCGACAGTTCACTGCCCGAGCACCTCGGCGACATGATCGCGGTGCTGCGCGCGGCCGGATTCGACCTGGTGATCGTCGAGACGCCGGGCATCGGGCAGGGCGACGCCGGCATCGTGCCGTTCGTCGATCGCTCGCTGTATGTGATGACGCCCGAATTCGGTGCGGCTTCGCAGCTCGAGAAGATCGACATGCTGGACTTCGCGGACCTCGTCGCGATCAACAAGTTCGAGCGGCGCGGGGCCGAGGACGCCCGCCGGGACGTGAGCCGCCAGCTCGTGCGCAACCGCGAGGCCTTCGGCGCGTCGTGGGAGGACATGCCGGTCTTCGGCACGAGCGCCGCCACCTTCAACGACGAGGGCGTCACCGCGCTCTACCAGCACGTCGTCGCCCTGCTCGCGGAGAACGGGCTGGTGACCGGCGAGGGCAGGCTCCCGCGCACCGACCGGCGTACCTCCTCCGAGCACGCGACGATCATCCCGTCGAACCGCACGCGCTACCTCTCCGAGATCGCCGAGACCGTGCGTGCCTACCACTCGGCCACCGAGGCGGCCGTGGACGCGGCGCGGCACCGCCACCACCTGCGCACCGCCCACGCGGCCCTGGAGGCGGCTGGGGCCGAGCAGGGGGCACTCCCCGAGCTACTGGAGCAGGCGGAGAAGGCACTCCCGCCGGAGGCGGCGCACCTGATCGACACGTGGCCTGAGGTCGTGGAGGCCTACTCGGGCGACGAGATGGTGGTCCGGGTCCGCGACAAGGAGCTGCGCACGCAGCTCACCCGCGAGACGCTCTCGGGCAACCGGGTGCGCCGGGTAGCGCTGCCCCGCTACACCGAGGACGCGGAACTGCTGCGCTTCCTGCGCCGGGAGAACCTGCCGGGGAGGTTCCCGTTCACCGCCGGGGTGTTCGCGTTCAAGCGTGAGGGCGAAGACCCGGCACGCATGTTCGCCGGCGAGGGCGACGCGTTCCGCACCAACCGGCG
>DASYES010000789.1:0-5120 GCA_036498885.1 Pseudonocardia sp. | reverse complement strand
CCGTCGACGACGAGGAGTACGCCGTGGGCGTCTGTTGCCTCGCCGCGCCGGTGACCACGGTGGACGGTGTCGGTGCGCTGGGCGTGGTCACGTCACCCGGCGCGCTCCGGCGCCCGGGCGTGCCCCGCCAGACGCTCCGCGCGTGCGCGGCGCGGGTCTCGCGGGCGCTCACCATCGAGTGAGGCTGCCCTGACCGGTCGGCGCACCATCTGAAATCACCGCCCTTCCGGACGTGAGAGCGGCGTCACACGATCACTGCATGGATCCGCACGCCGCACCTCCGGCCGTTCCCGGCTGGGCCACCGCCGCCCTGTCGGACGTCTACGACCCGTGCTGCCGGGAGAAGGGCATATCGGTCGTCGACATGGGCCTGGTCCGGTCGGTGGCCGTGCGCGACGGCCACGCCAGGGTCGAACTGCTGCTGACATCGGGGTGGTGCCCGTTCGCGGCTCGCGTGCTCACCGAGGTGGAGGAGGCGATCACGGCGCAGCCCGGCGTGGAGAGCGCCGAGGTCGAGATCGTCTGGGACGAGGCCTGGACCAGCGACCGGCTGTCCGAGTCGGCCGTGCGCAAGCTCCGCTTCCTGCCCGCACCCACCGCCGTGCCCGACCGTGACGCCTACGTCGCGGCACACCGTCCCCAGGTCGAGGAGGCCATCTGATGATCGGCGACGCATTCGTGTTCGACGGGGTCGCACACCCGTTCAACTTCTCGCCCAAGAACGCCTTCGGCAAACCGGGCGAGATGTTCTCCAACCACCTCTATGCCTTCCACGCGACACTCACTCCGGACACGGAACCGAAGCTCTCGGCGGAGGAGTTCCTGAAGGATTGGACGCCGTCGGACATCCGGCAGATGATCTACGACCAGTCCGACACCGACATGCTCGTGGCCATGCCGTTGCCGCTCACCGACCTCTACCGCGACGGTCTGTCGCCGTGGGAGGAATGCGCGGAACTGGCCAACCGCGACCCCGACCGCACGATCTTGTGGGGCTCGGTGAACCCGCTCGAGGGTCGTAAGGCGCTCGACCTCATGGAACGCCAGGTCAAGGAGTTCGGCGCCAAGGCGTTCAAGTTCTACAACGTCCGCTACGACTACGGCTCGCCGTTCCCCTGGCGGATGGACGACCCGAAGGTCGCGTTCCCGATCTTCGAGAAGGCGCAGGAACTGGGCGTCAACCTGATCGGTGTGCACAAGGGCGTGCCGCTGGGCCCACAGCCGATCGAACACACCCAGACCTGGGACATGGACGGCGCCGCCGCCAACTTCCCGGACATCGACTTCGTGATCTACCACGTCGGGCTGCCGTTCATCGACGAGACCTGCTGGCAGCTGATCCGGTACCCGAACCTGCACGCCTCGCTCGCGGCGACCATCAACTTCCTCGTCCGGGCGCCGCGGATGTTCGCCGAGATCCTCGGAAAGCTGCTGTTCTGGTGCGGCGAGGACAAGATCGTCTACGGGTCGGAGGCGCCGATCTTCCACCCGCAGTGGGCGATAAAGGCGTTCATGGACTTCCAGATCCCGCAGGATCTCTGCGACGGCTACGGCTACCCGCAGCTCACCGACCAGGCCAAACGCAAGATCCTCGGGGAGAACCTGCTGCGGCTGCACGGCCTCGACGTCGAGGCGACGAAGCAGCGGCTGGGGAGGCCCCAGACCCACTGACCGCCCCAGACACCGCACCGGCCGCCTCCTGCGCACCGGGGGGCGCTGCCGACCCGCACCGCCGGCACGCTGGCCGTCGGAACGGACCAGCCCGTCCACCCGCCGTGGTACGTCGATGACGACCCGACGTCGAGGCGTGGTTTCGAGAGCGCCGTCGCCTACGCGATCGCCGACGAGCTCGGGTACCCCCGGGACAAGGTCTCCTGGACCCGCGTGCCCGTCAACGCCGCCGTCCAGCCCGGGCCCCAGTCCTTCGACCTGAACCTCACGGAGTTCTCGATCACCGCCGAGCGGCGGCAGGCCGTCGACTTCTCGGCGCCCTACTACGAGGTCACGCAGGCCGTGGTCACGGTGACGTCCAGCCGGTTCGCCGGAGTGACCTCGATCGACGGGTTGACGATCCGGCGAGCGGCGGTCACGGGTGGTTTCGCCGCCCTCCCGCGTGTACGGCTGGACCATCCGCTGCAGCACGACCTCGACGACCTACGCGGCGACCGTTGATCATCTACCTACCTTGAGACGTCCGCGGCTGCGAAGCTCCTCGTGGAGGAGGAGGCCTCGGCGCGGCTCGCCGAGCACCTCGACGCATTACCGAGGCGCCGGTCTCATGTCTCGTGCTCGAGATGGAGCTGCGACGCCTGGCCGTGCGCATCTCGCTCCCGCAGGGCGCCGTCGCGTCCTTGCTCGACCGCTTCGACCTCCTCGAGACCGACCGGTCGCGCTACCGGCGGGTCTCCTGCACGTCGCCGCAGCTATCCGGCTGGACGCGGGGTCATGCTGTCCTACGACCGTCGGCAGATCCCGGCGGCGGAGGCCGCAGGGCTGCGGACGCTCACGGCGTAGCGGTCAGGCGTGGCCGGCGGCGGCGAGCCCGATGTCGACCAGCCCGATGTGAGGCCGATCGGCCACATCGGCGAGCGGCACCCACTCGGCGCGGTCCGTGCTTCCGCCGATCTCGTCGCGCAGCGAGCCGCCGACCACCTCGGCGGTGTAGAGAATCCGCAGGGCGTGCATGTCGATCGGGCTGCCGTCGCTCGACCGGTCCCAGCGCGTCGAGTCGACCCCGATCACCGGGCCGAGCGCGATGTGCAGGCCCGTCTCCTCCTCGACCTCACGCACGGCCCCGTCCTCGGGCCGCTCACCGTGGTCGAGCCCGCCACCGGGCAACGTCCAGCGATTGCTGCGGCTGAACCGGACGAGCAGCAGCGAACCATCACGCACACAGACGACGTACGCACCGACGCGGGTCTGTTGCAGCACCACCTGCTCCACTGGCGCAGGCTAGCGCGTGCTCAGCGGAAGTCCGCGAAGAATGACTCCAGCAGGGCCGCACACTCCTGCTCCAGCACCCCGCCGACCACTTCGGGCCGGTGAATCTGCCTGCGATCGCGCAGGACGTCCCACAGCGAGCCCGCCGCACCCGTCTTCGGTTCCCAGGCCCCGAACACCACGCGCGCCACCCGGGCCAGGCCGATCGCTCCCGCACACATCGTGCAGGGCTCGACCGTCACGGCAAGGGTGCAGCCCTCGAGGCGCCACTCCCCCCGCACGGCGGCAGCCGCCCGCAGTGCCAGCAGCTCGGCGTGTGCCGTCGGGTCGCCCAGCGCCTCCCGAGCGTTGCACGCCACGGCCAGCTCACGGCCCTCAGCGTCGACGACCACGGCGCCGATCGGCACGTCACCGGTGCGGTGTGCGGTGCCGGCAACCTCGATGGCGCGCCGTACCAGCGCCTCGTCCGCTGCGGCGGAGAGCGGTCCGTTGGGCGCCGCGCCGGTGTCCCACGCTGGGGTCACCGCGCGTCGACGACCTCGGCAAGCGCATCGGCGAACCCGCAACGGCGTCCGATGGCCGCCAGCTGCTCGTCGGGATAGAGCTCGACCTCGCCCGCGAGCACCTCCAGCTCGTCGGCGGGAAGCCCGAGATCGGCGAGGATCGCGAGGTCGCCCTCCGGCCATGGCGGCGCGTCGAGGGCCTCGTCCTCCGGCGGCAGCTCCAGCCGCAGGAGGTCGAGGACATCGGCCGCCACGTCGTAGTCCAGCGCCGCGACGGCGTCGGACACCATCAGTGAGATCCCGCCCGGGGTGGGCCGCAACAGGACGAAGAACTCGTCGTCGACATCCAGCAGACCGAGCACCGCTCCGGTCGAGCGAAGCTCCCTCAGCTCGGTGATCGCCGTGTCCAGGTCGACGAGCGCCTCCGGCGCCAACCGCGAGCAACGCCACTGACCGTCCTCCCGGATAGCCGCTACGGCATATCCGGGCAGGGCCTGTTCACGCACCTCTGCGCGCGACTCGACGCTCTGCACCGCCATGCCACTACGGTAAGCCTCCGACCGACTGTGGTCCAAACCACAACCAGAAGTGAACCTGCTCGTCACCTGCCAGAGCTGCCAAGATCGCCCTCATGCCACCGGATGTCGCAATGCTCACCACCCTCCGTTCCCAGGCTCGCGGCGTCCAGCCACGGACGGTGGCGCTGCGCCGCGCCCTCCACCGCCGTCCCGAGCTCGGACTCGACCTTCCCCACACCCGAGATGCGGTCGTCGCCGCTCTCGCGGACCTCCCGCTGCAGGTGCATCTGGGTCGTTCCGTCAGCTCCGTGGTGGCCGTGCTGGAGGGTGCCCGGCCCGGCCCGACGGTGCTCCTGCGCGGCGACATGGACGCGCTCCCGCTGGCGGAGGACACCAGGCTCGCGTTCGCCTCCGAGACGGACGGCGCCATGCACGCCTGCGGTCACGACACGCACGTGGCGATGCTTGCCTCGGCGGCCCGGGTGCTGGCCGCGCGGCGAAACGATTTCGCGGGGCGGGTGCTCTTCATGTTCCAGCCCGGTGAGGAGGGCTTCCACGGCGCCCGGTACATGATCGACGAGGGCCTGCTGGACCGCACCGGGCCGGCCGGGCGCCCCGACGCCGCCTACGCGCTGCACATCAGCGCCACGCTCCCGTCGGGCGAGGTACACGTCCGGCCGGGGCCGTTGATGGCGGCGGCCGACGCACTCACGGTGACGGTCCGTGGCCGGGGCGGCCACGCCTCCGCCCCGCATGACGCACTCGACCCGCTGCCCGCAGCCGCGGCGATGGTGGGGGCGCTCCAGACGGCGGTGACCCGGCGGATCAGCGCGCACCACCCCGTGGTGCTGACGATCGCGCGGATCGTCGCAGGCACGACGAACAACATCATCCCGGAGACGGCCTTCATGGAAGGCACGGTGCGTACCCTCTCGGAGACCTCCCGCGCCACCGTGCACGACGAGATCGAGCGCGTCTGCCGGTACATCGCGATGGCGCACGGCTGCACCGCGGAGGTGCACATCGAGCCGGGCTACCCGGTCACCGTGAACGACGCCGACGCCGCCTCCCGGGTCGGCAAGCTCGCGCACGCCGTGCTCGGGCGCGACCGGGTCGTCACGATGGACACCCCGATCATGGGCGCCGAGGACTTCTCCTA
>DASYES010000788.1:0-6842 GCA_036498885.1 Pseudonocardia sp. | reverse complement strand
GGCCCGCCACGGTGGGAGAGCACTAGGGTCGGCGGCGTGACGATGCTGCCGGCAGGCCAGGGCCCTGTGCCCTCCCACGGAGCGCCGACATGACCGCGGCCCGCCTGTCACTCGCCTCGCCGCGCGCGATGGCCGCCAACGTGCTCGGCATCGTGCTCGCCGGTGGCGAGGGGAAGCGGCTCTGGCCGCTCACCGCCGACCGTGCCAAGCCCGCCGTCCCGTTCGGCGGCCACTACCGGTTGATCGACTTCGTGCTGTCGAACCTGGTGAACGCGGGCATGCACCGCATCTGCGTGCTGACGCAGTACAAGTCGCACTCGCTGGACCGTCACATCTCCACGACGTGGCGCCTGTCCAGCGTGCTCGGGCAGTACATCACCACCGTGCCGGCGCAGCAGCGGCTGGGCCGGCGCTGGTACACCGGCAGCGCCGACGCGATCTTCCAGAGCCTCAACCTCGTCTACGACGAGCGTCCGGACTACATCGCGGTCTTCGGCGCCGACCACGTCTACCGGATGGACCCGGGCCAGATGCTTGCCCGCCACATCGAGAGCGGCGCAGGGGTCACGGTCGCGGGCATCCGGGTACCGCGCGCCGAGGCCAAGGCGTTCGGCGTGATCAAGTCCGACGCCGACAGTCGCATCATCGACTTCCTGGAGAAGCCGTCCGACCCGCCGTCGGTACCGGACGACCCGGACGTCACGTTCGCCTCGATGGGCAACTACATCTTCACCACGGAGGTGCTGCTCGACGCCCTCCGGGCCGACGCCGAGGACGGCGACTCCGACCACGACATGGGCGGCGACATCATCCCCAGGCTGGTGGGCCAGGGCGACGCCGCGGTCTACGACTTCGCCGACAACGTGGTGCCGGGCGCCACCGACCGCGACTCCGGCTACTGGCGCGACGTCGGCACCGTCGACGCCTACTACGAGGCGCACACCGACCTCGTCTCGGTGCACCCGATCTTCAACCTCTACAACGACCGCTGGCCCATCCGCACGGCGATGGCGCCCCTGCCACCCGCCAAGTTCGTGGAGGGCGGCATCGCTCAGGACTCGATCGTCGGGGCGGGCACGATCATCTCCGGCGCGATCGTCCGGCGGTCGGTGATCAGTCCTGGCGTGCGCATCGACGCCGGCGCCGAGGTGTCCGACTCGGTGGTGCTGCCCGGGGTACGGGTCGGGCGCGGCGCCGTGGTGCGGGGAGCGATCCTCGACAAGAACGTCGTGATCCCCGACGGGGCGCTCGTGGGCGTGGACCTCGGCCTGGACAGGGCCCGGTACACGGTCAGCCAGGGCGGGGTCGTCGTGCTGGGCAAGGGCGCCACCGCCCTCTAGGCCGCGATCAGGGGCTTTCTCAACACGGCCTAGTGCCACGGAAACCACGTTTCCGGGCACCAGCCCCACCGCTCAGGCGTGCGGTGTGGCCTTCACCGCCGCCAGCAGGCCCGCGCCGAGGGGGAGCAGCACCGGCACGAGGCGGTCGTCGTCGCGGACCTGGCGGGCCACCTCGCGCAACGCCGCCGTGGCAGCGTCGGTGGCGTCGGGCTCGAGCACACCCGCGGTGAGCACGCCGTGGATCGCGACGATGCCACCGCCGCGGAGCAACCGGACGGCCTCGTCGAGGTAGCGCGGCTGGTCGGCGGTGCCGGCGTCGACGAACACCAGGTCGTACGCGCCGTCGGTGAGCCGGGGCAGCACCTCCAGGCCCAGCCCGTTGATCAGCCGGAGCCGGGACGGCCCGTATCCGGCGGCGGTGAACGCCTGCCGGGCGGCACGTTGGCTCTCGGGATCGATGTCGATCGAGGTGAGCACACCGTCGGGGGCCATTCCGCGCAGCAGCCACAGCCCGCTGACGCCGACCCCCGTGCCGACCTCGACGACCGCGCGGGCGGCGGTGCTGGCAGCGAGGAAGCGCAGCCCAGCGCCTGCTCCGGGCCCTACAGGGGTGCTCCCGCGGCGTGCCGCGGAGGCCCGCGTGGCGATGAGTACGTCGTCCTCTGTGAGGTACCCCTCGACGTGCTCGCGCAACGCCCACGGGTCGGGAGCGCTGTCCGGGCGGCCGGTCATGGTCAAGAGGCTACTGTGCTGGCTCTTTCCCGCAGTGTGGGCCCGACCGTCGGGTGTGTCGGTCTCCGGGCGCCTGAAGTTTCACAGGTTTCTCTCAGTCGCCTCTCACACCCTCTTCAAGGCCATCAGGCACGGTAGGTTGCATCGGTCGGGGTCGTCGACCGATGGGGGGCCGGGGAATGCACACGTCCGGCGCTTCGTTGGTCGGAGGCACACCCGCCGCAGGAGGTTGACCCAGGATGACCGACGGCTCCGCCACGCTGACGAGCGGTACGGTGCTGCCCGGTGAGGGTGTCGACTGGACCCCGCCCAGCTGGGATGACGTCGTCCGGGAGCACGCGGATCGGGTCTACCGCCTCGCCTACCGGCTCACCGGAAACCCGCACGATGCCGAGGACCTCACCCAGGAGACGTTCGTCAGGGTGTTCCGGTCGCTCGCGGCCTACAAGCCCGGCACGTTCGAGGGCTGGCTGCACCGCATCACCACCAACCTGTTCCTGGACATGGTGCGGCGGCGCTCGCGCATCCGCATGGAGGCACTGCCGGAGGACTCCGACCGGCTGCCCGGCCGGGGCCCGGAGCCGGAGCAGGTCTTCTCCGAGACCCACCTCGACCCGGTACTGCAGGCCGCGCTCGACGAGCTGCCGCCCGAGTTCCGTGCCGCCGTCGTCCTGTGTGACGTCGAGGGGCTGTCGTACGAGGAGATCGGTGCCACCTTGGGCGTAAAGCTGGGTACGGTGAGAAGCAGGATCCACCGTGGACGGGCCGCTCTCCGCAGCGCCTTGGAACGCCACCGTGCGCTCGGGGTGCGTGACGGTTCCGCAGCCACGGGGGACTCCGACGCAGGAGTGCTGGAGGAGGTTCACGGGTGAGTGAAGGGCGCTGGCGCATCACGGTGACGCCCCCGAACTGGGGGCAGGATCATCTGTCGTCGGACGCCATCGTCGCCTACGTGGACGACGAGCTCTCCCACGGTCCTCACGAGCGGGCGGCCCGGCACATCGCTCGTTGTGCCGAGTGCGAGGCCCAGGTCATCGCCCAGACGCAGACCCGCTCGGCATTGCGTACCGCCGGCGGGCCGGTGCTGCCGTCCACGCTGCTGCGCACCCTGCGCTCGATCCCGGAAAGTGCCGCGCTCCCGCCGGCGCCGCCCGGGCTAGCCGTCACCTCCGACGGCCAGTTCGTCTCCGTGCTCCGCCCCATTCCCGACTCCGCGCAGATGGCGACCGACGCCGACCCTGCCCAGGGCACTGGCACGGCTCACAGCGTCCATCGCAAATCCGCAGTCCAACGGCGCATCCGCGTCGGCACTGGCGTGGCGGTGTCGGGCCTCGCGCTCGGTGCGCTCGCCTACGGTCTGCCCTCCGCGTCCAGCGGCCCTGCTGCGCCCCCCGAGAGCGGCGCCTTCGGCGGCACCGTGCTCAGCGGCAGCGCCACGAGTGTCATCGACACGGAAGGCGCCGGAGTGCTCGACGCTCAGATGCGGCTGGAACGCGCTGTCCCACTGGGTCCCGAGAAGACATCGGAGACCGACGGCGATTACCTCCGCAACCGGCTCGACGTGCTTCCCCGTACCTTCCACGGCCTGCCCTGACCGGGTACTCGGCTACGTGACCCGTCCTGGCTACGCGGACTTCACCGCCGCTGGGGCAGGGTGGTGAGCGGTACGGTCGGCACACCTCAGGAGCCTGCAGCGCGATGGACGAACGCAGCCCGGTGACGCGTTCGAATGATCGCGCGGGCGACGAGCCCCCGCGGCTCGGGCCACGCCCGCTGGAACGCGTTCCCGTCGACCCCGGCGCGGCCGCGGTGTTCGGGCGTCCGGACGGCGTCGACGGCGGTTTCGCGGCCCCGCGACCCGGCTCGTCGAACGGCTCGTCCGCCCCCCTTGCCGCACCTCCGCCCGCCGCTCTGGCCAGTGCCTTCGGCCGACCGGCACCGGACTCGCCCGCGTTGCAGCGGCCGCCGGGCCCGGGTGGGAACGGTTCGCGACCGGACGATGCCTTCTGGACCGACGGCGCCGACCGCGACCCGTGGCGCGACCCGGAGAGCTCTGTCGCGCTCGGTCCGCCCGCCGCGTCGGAGCGGGCGGCACTTCCCGCGCCCGCCGGTGAGGGTCCGCGGCTCAGCCTGCGGGAGCTGTTGTTCGGCAGGCGGGTGGATCCACGGGCACTGGCGGGCCTCGCCATCGTCGCGGTGCTGATCGGTGCGGCGGGCGGGTTCGTGGGCCGGTTGACGGCCGACGGCGCCAGCGGCCTCACCGATCCCGACCCGACGATCACGCAGACCCTCCAGGCGAAGGAACGTCCGCCCGGATCGGTGGCCGACATCGCGGCCCGCACCGTGCCCGCCGTCGTGTCGATCGAGATTCGCGTCGGCCAGGAGGGCGGCACCGGCTCCGGAGTCGTCATCGACCCGGCGGGCTACGTCCTCACGAACAACCACGTGGTCGCCCCCGCCGCCGACGCGAACGGCGCGCAGATCGAGGCGATCTTCCATGACGGCACGCGCAGCGCCGCGCGGATCGTCGGGCGGGATCCGAAGACCGACCTCGCCGTCGTGAAGGTGGATGTCGCGAACCCCGTCGTCGCCACGATCGGATCCTCGGCCGGGCTGGTCGTGGGCGACGGCGTGATCGCCATCGGCTCGCCGTTCGGACTCGTCGGCACGGTCACGGACGGCATCGTGAGCGCCCTCAACCGCCCCGTCCGGCTCGACGGCAGCGGCGCCGACGCCAATGCGGTCATCGACGCGATCCAGACCGACGCCGCCATCAACCCCGGTAACTCGGGTGGCCCGCTCGTCGACTCCACCGGCGCCGTCGTGGGCATCAATACGGCGATCCGGAGTGTCGGGACGGGCGAGGGCGGGTCGATCGGCCTGGGCTTCGCCATCCCCATCGACGACGCCCGCGCGATCGCCGACGAGCTGATCCGCACGGGCGCGGTCACCCACGCCGAGATCGGGATCAACGCCCGCTCGGTCACCGACGGCACCACCGACGGCGCCCAGGTGCAGAACGTGCAGCAGGGTGGGGCGGCCGCCGCCGCGGGCATCGTGGAAGGCGATGTGATCGTCAAGGTGGGGGCGCGCCCGATCGCCGGCGCGGACGAGCTCGTCGTCGCGGTGCGGGAGCACAACCCGGGCGACACGGTGCCGGTCGAGCTGATCAGGGAGGGCAGGCCGCTGACCGTGTCGGTGGTTCTTGCCTCCGACTGACCGCAAACGCCGTTCTGCTCACGTCGTGTTCGCCCGCCGGACGTTTGGCGCCCGTACGATGGTCTCGTGTTCGACAGCGTCGGCTGGGGCGAGATCCTCGTGTTGGTCGTGGCCGGGCTGTTCATCCTCGGTCCCGAGCGGCTTCCGTCCGCCGCGGCCTGGGTGGGCCGCTCGGTGCGACAGGTCAGGGAGTTCGCGAACGGGGCGCGTGATCAGCTCCGTGGCGAGCTCGGGCCGGAGTTCGACGAGCTGCGCAAGCCGCTCGAGGAGCTGCGTGGCCTGAGGGATCTCCATCCTCGCAACGCCATGCGGCGCGCCCTTCTGGACGACCCGGATCCCAAGCCCAATGGATTCGCGCCCGCGCCGGGTCTCTCGGCGAGCAACGGGACCCCGCAGCCGCACCCGGCCGCGCCTCCGGCGCGTCCCACGCTGTCGAAGAACGAGCGGCCCCCGATCGACCCGGACGCCACCTGAGCACGTGCACCGGCGTGGTGGCGCCGGCCGGGCGGATCCGGTGCTGATCGGACGTCGCGGCGGTCAGCCCGCGGAGCGGCCCGGCCCGTGCCGGTCGGCCTCCTGGAAGGCATGGGCGGCCGCCAGCACCGCGTTGTCGGCGTGGCGCGGCCCCACGATCTGCAGTCCGACGGGCAGGCCGTCCGAGGTGAATCCGCACGGCACGCTGGCCGCGGGCTGCTGGGTCATGTTGAACGGGTAGGTGAACGGCGTCCACGACGTCCAGCGCGCGCGCGGCCACCCCGATGGGACCTCCACGCCCGCCTCGAAGGCCGGGATCGGCAGCGTCGGGGTGAGCAACAGGTCGTAGCGCGAGTGGAACTCGCCCATCAGCGTGCCGAGATCGTTGCGCACGGCCATGGCGTCGACGTACTCCAGTGCCGTGGCACCGGCCATCCGCTCGGCGCTCTCGACCAGGCCGGGGTCCATCGTCGCCCGCTCCGCCTGCCCCAGGTGCGCGATGGACTTCGCGGCGCCGACGAACCACAGCAGCTCGAAGGCCTCTACCGGGTCGCCGAACCCCGGGTCGGTCTCCTCGACCACGGCCCCCAGCGCACGGAAGACCTCGACCGCGGCGCTGAACGCCGCCGCGACCTCGGGGTGTACGTCGACGTACCCGAGCGTGGGGCTGGCCGCCACCCGCAGGCCGGCGACGGGAGTGTCCAGCGCGGCGAACGCCGCGGCGGTGGGCGCGAGTGCCCACGGGTCCCGTGTGTCGACGCCCGACATGACGTCGAGCAGCAGTGCTGCGTCGGCAGCCGTGCGTGCCATCGGCCCGACGTGGGCGAGCGTGCCGTACGGGCTCGCCGGGTGGGCCGGAACCCTCCCGTAGGTGGGCTTGTGCCCGGTGATGCCGCAGAACCCGGCCGGGATCCGCACCGAGCCGCCACCGTCGGTGCCCAGGCTGAGCGGCCCCATCCCGAGCTGGATCGCGGCTGCGCTGCCGCCGGACGAGCCGCCCGCGGTGCGGGCCGGATCCCACGGGTTGCGCGTCACCCCGGTGAGCGAGCTGTCGGTGACGCCCTTCCAGCCCAGCTC
>DASYES010000787.1:0-2485 GCA_036498885.1 Pseudonocardia sp. | reverse complement strand
ACGTGCACGGTAGGCTCACCAGCGATCTTGCCGTACGTCACGGGCTGGACCGGAAGCTCGAGGTGCTGCCCGACAAGAAGGGCTTCGCGGCACTCGAGGCCGCGGGTACGGGCCTGACCAGCCCCGAGCTCGCCACGTTGCTCGCGCACACCAAGCTCGACCTGACCACCCAGGTGCTGGCCACGGACCTTCCCGACACCGTCACGTTCGCTGCGCGGCTCCCGGAGTACTTCCCGCACCCGCTGCGCAGCCGCTTCCCCGCGGCGATCACCGGGCACCCGCTGCGGCGGGAGATCGTGACCACGCAGCTGGTCAACGAGATGGTCGACGGCGCCGGCATCACCTACGCGTTCCGCCTCGGCGAGGAACTCTCCGCCGACGCTGCCGACGCGGTGCGCGCCTACGCCGTGACCACCACCGTGTTCGACCTGCCCGAGCTGTGGGAGGCCGTGCGCGCACCGGAGATCCCGACAGCGGTGTCCGACCAGATCGTGCTGGAGACGCGGCGCCTGCTCGACCGGGTGTCGCGCTGGTTCCTCACCAACCGGCCGCAGCCGCTGGCCGTCGCCGCGGAGACCGCGCGCTTCGCCGACACGGTGCGGGAGCTGCGCGCCGAGCTGCCGCGCTTGCTGCGCGGCCGGGAGCTCAACGCCGTCGAGAAACGGTCGGCGGAGCTGCGCTCGACCGGCGTGCCCAGGGACTACGCGTTGCGGGCAGGGGCGCTGATGTACGGCTACGGATTGCTCGACGTCGTCGAGCTGACCGAGCTGGCGGAGCGCGACCGGGAGCCGCGCGAGCCGCACGAGGTGGCAGCCCTGTACTTCGGCCTGTCGGAGCACCTGGGCATCGACGTGGCTCTGACGTCGGTCACCGCGCTGGAACGCGGCGATCGCTGGCACGCGCTGGCCCGGCTCGCGCTGCGTGACGACCTGTACGCGTCGCTGCGGGCGATCACCCTCGACGGACTGCGCGAGGCGGCGCCGGGCACGCCGGTGGACGCGGCCATCGCGCAGTGGGAGAAGGCGAACGCCTCCCGGCTGGTGCGGGCGCGGGCAGCATTGCACGAGGTCGGCACGGCGGGGCAGCTCGACCTCGCGACCCTCTCGGTGATCTCCCGGCAACTCAGAGGGCTCGCTCGCTGAACCACGCGCAGGCCGGACGGATCGGGCACCCTCGGTGCCCGGCCGTCCCTACCGTACTGAAAGGGTGAGCGGCGTGACTCGCTTCGTCACGCAGGTGCCCCTGCGCTGGACCGACCAGGACTCCTACCGGCATCTGAACCACGCCCGCGCGGTCACGTTGCTGGAGGAGGCGCGGATCGATCTGTTCTTCGAGACTGCGGCGGCCGAGGGGATACTCGGCTTCACCCACGGGTTGCTCGTCGCAGGCCTGAACATGGAGTACCGCGGCAGATCCCGTATCGACCGCACCCGTTGCGGGTAGGGATGTGGGTGGACGAGGTGCGTGCGGCGTCGTTCCGGATCTGCTACGAGATGCACGACGGACCGGACGAGAGCGATCCGGTGGCCGTCGAGGCCTGGACGCGGATGGCCACCTTCGACCTCGCGGCGCAACGGCCGCGACGGCTGACCGATGACGAGCGCGTCTTCCTGGGAAGATGGGCGGTATGACCGCCGACGTGTTTTCTCCCGCGGAGGCGGAGTCATGACCGCTGACGTGTTTTCTCCCAGGGAGGCGGAGTCATGACAGCGCTCACCGTTCCCGACCCCGACGAGCGCGGGGATCTCGGAGCTTTCGTGGCGCGGGTGGTCCGGCTCGACCAGGCGGCGATCGTGCGGCTGCGGGCGAGCGGCGGCACCGTCACGGCGTGGGCCACCACCCCGTTCGACGTGCTGGCCTCCCGCTCGGTGCACGGCACACTCGATCCCACCGACGTCACGGTGCCGGGCACCGGTCTGCTCACGGCGCTCACCGTGGATCGTGCCGAGACGGTCGACCCCGGGGCCGGTGGGTTGTGGCCGGGGGACCTGCCGCCGGACGAGGGCTGGGCCCCCGTGGACGACGTGCCGGCGGCGGAGGTCGACGCGGTGACCGAGCGCGGGCTCGCGCTGGCCAGGGAGAATGCCGGGCCGCTCGGTCCGCCGGCCTCGTTGCTGGATCAGACGGTGCTCACCGTGACCAATTCGGCGGGTCCTGTGGTCAAGATCCCGCTCCGCTGCCTGTTCGCGCTGTCCGGGATGGGGTTCCTGGGCGACGCGGGCGCCGGCGCGGTGCGCGTCTCGGCCACCGGAAGCTGGCTGCGGCTCGACGCCCGCTACGGCGCTGTGGTCCGTCGCCGCGTCACGACGCTGCCCCTGCTGCTGGCCTGACGCCGCGGGCCGCCGTCAGCGGACAACCTTCCCTGCCTGCGGTGCGGCAGGGGAACAGCCGAGGCCGAGCTCGCGCCGACAGCGCCGTCGATGCGCCGCACGATGCGTCACTCGGGTCTCGGTGGTGGCGTCGACCGTCCCCATCCCGCGCCCTG
>DASYES010000786.1:0-9915 GCA_036498885.1 Pseudonocardia sp. | reverse complement strand
TTCTCGGAGGAGCCCCGCCACCAGCGGCGGATCGACCTGCTCGCCGAGTACGAGCGCACCGGCACCCCGCCCCCGCTACCGCCCGGCCAGATCCCGGCCGCGCCGTAGAGATCTCCCGCGGATGCCGGAAGGCCACACCCTCCACCGGCTCGCTCGGCTGCACCGCCGCCGGTTCGCCGGCGCACCCGTCGCCGTGTCGAGCCCGCAGGGCCGCTTCGCCGCGAGCGCGGCGGCCATCGACGGCCACGTGCTGTTGCGGGCCGAGGCCCACGGCAAGCACCTGTTCCACCACTACGGTCCCGGGCTCGTCGTGCACGTCCACCTCGGGTTGTACGGGCAGTTCAGCGATGAGCCCCTGCCCATCGAGGCTCCGCGCGGCCTCGTCCGGATGCGGATGGCCGGGGCGACGCACTACGCCGAGCTGCGCGGCCCAACGGCTTGCGAACTGATCACCGCCGCCGAGGCCAAGGCCGTCCGCGGCCGCCTCGGTGCCGACCCACTGCGTCGCGACGCGGATCCGGACCGCGCCTGGGAGCGGATATCCCGCTCGCGTGCCCCGCTCGCCACGCTGCTCATGGACCAGTCGGTGATTGCCGGGGTCGGCAACGTCTACCGGGCCGAGGTGCTCTTCCGCCATGGGCTCGACCCCCAGCTGCCCGGCCGCGCACTGGAGAAGTCACAGTGGGACGTGCTGTGGGCTGATCTCGTGGCCCTGATGCGCGACGGTGTGCGCCGGGGCCGGATCGACACGGTCGCCCCCGAGCACGACCCCCGACGGATGGGTCGGGCCCCGCGCCAGGACCGGCACGGCGGCGAGGTGTACGCCTATCGCCGCGCCGGGCACCCCTGCCTGGTCTGCGGCACGCCGATCGCGCACGTCGAGCACGGCGCGCGCAACCTGTTCTGGTGCCCGACCTGCCAGCCGGCAGCGACCGCCTGACGGTCACAGCCCCGCCCAGGCAGCCGCGCGGACACATGTCGCTGTTCGACGCCCGCTCGCGTTCCGCGATGTGTGTCCATGTCGCGGGTCGGCCGGACCCCGAGGCGGGCGTCAGAAGTCGCCGAATCCTCCGCCGCCGAAGTCCCCGCCCCCGAAATCGCCGCCGAAGTCCCCGCCGAAGTCGCCGCCAGGGTCGCCCGCTCCCGGGTCGCCGCCGTCGAAGCCGCCGTCGGTGCCCATGTCACCCTGAGCGGCGCCGTCGGCGAACCCGTCGGCGTAGGCCACCCCGGACATGCCGGAGAACAGCGAGCTGAAGAGCAGGGCCGAGCCGAGCCCCCACGCCCCGGCCACCAGGGCCGGGCGCCACCACGGCTCGGAGTACCAGCCGCGGGGGACCGGCCGCCCGGCGACCATTCCGCCGGGGTAGTAGTGCCGGTTGCGCTCGGAGGCCTCCGGGGAAGCGCTGTAGGAGTGGCCCTCGACGTCGACGTCCCGGTCCTCGGTGACGGCTCCCGCGCGCTGTTGCCCGGGCAGCGGGGGCAGATCCGGCCCTGGGTCGATCCCCATGGCGGTGCGAGCCGCGCGCACGTAATAGAGGCCCTCGTACGCGGTTTCGGTGACGTGTCGGGCCTGGGCGGTGGTCTTGGTCTGGTCGAGCTGCGAACCCGCGGCGTTGTACCGCTCTGCGGCATCGGCCAGCGCCTGCTTGGACGCCTCGTCGGTGCCGATCAGATTCAGCACCTGGCCGCCCAGCCGCTCGACCCAGCGCCGCGCCTCGGACTTGGCGTCCTCCAGCTCACGCTCGCGCGCGGCCGCGCGTTGGCGGATGAGCCAGACGGCGCCCGCCACTATCAGTACCAGGACGACCACGGTGAGTATCGTCCCCGTCATTTCCCACCACTCCCTCGAAAACAGTCAACCTGGACAACGCGGGTAGCTCGGGCATCGTTCCCCTAGGCTCCCACTGTGGGCGATCCCAAGGCGATCGAATGCTGGATGACCGACATGGACGGCGTGCTCGTCCACGAGGGCAGGCTGATCCCGGGGGCCGACGCTTTCGTCTCGCGGCTGCGCGAGGCCGGCAAGCCGTTCCTCGTGCTCACCAACAACTCCATCTATACCCCGCGCGACCTGCAGTTCCGGCTCCGGTCGAGTGGGATCGACCTGCCGGTGGAGTCGATCTGGACCTCCGCGCTCGCCACCGCTGCATTCCTCGACGACCAGCGGCCGCAGGGCAGCGCGTACGTGGTGGGGGAGGCGGGGCTCACCACCGCGTTGCACGAGATCGGTTACGTGCTCACCGACAACTCACCCGACTACGTGGTGCTCGGCGAGACCCGCACGTACAGCTTCGAGGCGGTGACCACGGCGATTCGGCTGATCAGGTCGGGCGCCCGGTTCGTGGCCACCAACCCGGACGCCACAGGACCCTCCAGCGACGGCGTGCTCCCGGCCACCGGTGCGGTGGCCGCCCTCATCAGCCGCGCCACGGGGGTCAGCCCGTACTTCATCGGCAAGCCGAACCCGTTGATGATGCGGGCTGCGCTCAACCGGCTACAGGCCCACTCCGAAACCACCGTGATGGTCGGCGACCGGATGGACACCGACATCGTCGCGGGGATGGAGGCGGGGATGCGCACCGTTCTCGTGCTCACCGGGATCATGCAGGCCGACGAGATCGACCGCTTCCCCTACCGGCCGCACCGGGTGGTGCCCTCGATCGCCGACCTCGTGGACGAGATCTGAGCCACTGCGACGATTGCCCGGTCCAGGTCGAGGCCCTGCGCAAGACCGGTCCACGGAAAATGACAGCCGTGTGATTTAGCATCGGGCTCCATGGACATCACGATCACGACCAGCTGGTGGAGCTGCCCGGGCTGTGGCGTGGAGGTGGAGCTGCCGGACACGGCGGTGTCCGGCTGCCTGGTTCCCTGCCCCGACTGCGGCGACGCGATGGCCGAGCAGTGGCAGTGGGACACAGCCGCCTGAACGGTGCCGGCCCTCAGGCCGGGCGCAGGTCCAGCTCGTAGTGCTCCTCCGCCATGTCCACGCCGAAGCTGTGCGTGGGCTTGTGCGCCACCAAGTGGAAGCCCGCCGTGAGGTACAGGCGCCGGGCGGCGATCTGCACGTCGTGCGTCCAGAGCCGTATCCGCTGGTAGCCCGCTTCCCGGGCGAACGCCACGCAGGTCTCCACGAGGCGGGTGCCCAGGCCGTGACCCCGCGCGTCGGGGTGCACGAGCAGCACCCGCAGCTTCGCCATGGCGGGTTCGTCGCCCGTCACGCAGAGCACGCCACCCACGCGTATGCCGTCCAGCTCGGCGATCCAGCCGCGCTCGCGCTCCTCGTCATGGGCGCGGGCGAAGTCGGCGATGATCCCTGCAACCACGGCCTCGAATGAGATGTCCCAGCCGAACTCGTGTGCGTAGAGCTCACCGTGCGCCTGCACCATCCAGCCGAGATCGCCCGGCTCGCCGAGTGGCCGGATCTGTACGTCACCCATACGTGGTCCTTCCACTGAAACGGTCGTTTCAGTCAGACTGAGGCAGTGACAGCGGATCCGCAAGCCCCCTCTCCTCGCCAGGAGGAACTGCTCGAACTCGCGTATCGGTACGTACTGCGCCACGGCCTGACGGGTATGTCCCTGCGGCCGCTCGCCGAGGCCATCGGATCCAGCCCGCGCGTGCTGCTCTACCTGTTCGGCTCGAAGGACGGCCTGGTACAAGCGCTGCTCGCGCGGTCGCGCATCGACGAGCTCGACCTGCTGGCGGCGGCCGGGCCGGCGGACGAGCCGGCCGAGGCGGTCAGGCGGCTCTGGCGCTGGCTCGCCGACCCCGCCCACACCGAGCTGTTGCGGCTCTGGGCGGAGGGCTACGGGCGATCGATGGTGGAGCCGCACGGGCCGTGGGGCGGGTTCGCCGCGCGCAGCGTCGAGGACTGGCTCGACGTTCTCGGCGAGACGTTCGACCCCACGGACGCCACCGCCGTGCTCGCGGTGTTGCGCGGGGCGATGCTGGACCTGCTCGCCACCGGCGACGTCGCACGCACCACGGCCGCCGTGCACCGGCAGCTCGCGCTGCTCACCGGCTGACGGGTGCCCCCTCATCGAGGCGCGGCTTCGTGACCTGCAGGAACGGCGTGAGAAGGTCCGGTACTGCCCGCTCGGCGACGATGAGCCCGTCGCTCACGCCGACGTCCAGGATCGAGTAGGCGCCGGAACCCGCGGCGGTCGTTGCGCTGATCGTGACGAGGCCGGCGTTGCGCTGGAAGATCGACTGCTTCGCCGTCCAGCCGATGATGCCCGCGCGTTTCAGGGCCACCGTCGCCCGCCGCGTGGTGCCGCTGCGGGCCACGAGGTACTCGGGGGTGAGGCCGTGGCCGAGGCTGCGGTAGGCATCCAGGGCAAGCAGCACGGCGGCGGGCAGGAGCACGAGCGCGGCGATCCACGCGACGTGCAGCAGCGCCTCGGTGAGAAGCAGCCCCAGCACCACAAGCACGGCCACGGGCACCGCGGTGGTGCCGACGGCCCAGCGCAGACGGCGGCTGCGTGCCGTCACCGGATGAGCCGTGAGGCGGATCGACGTGGGCGAAGCGTCGGGCTCCCGCAGCACACCGGCCGCCACCCGGTTCGCCACCGCGCGGGGTGCGGCAGGCAGCAGCGTCCGGTGGTCGGTCTTGTCCTTCTCGGAAGGAGCCACCATCCCGGTCGCCACGGCGTCCACGCGAGCGGCGCCGGCAAGGCGCGCGCCGAGGGGCTCCACGATCTCGACGCCACGCAGGCGCCGCTCCTCCAACGAGATCGAACGGGTGGTCAGCAGCCCGCGCCGGACCCGCAAGGTGCCCCCCGGCTCGCGGTCCAGTCGGTAGGACCACCACATCTCCACGAAGAGCCCGAGCGAGCCGGCCACGCCGATCACCAGGACCACTGCCGCCAGCACGACGACGGTGGTGACGAGTGGAACACCGCGGAAGAGCGCGATCGCCCAGCCGATGACGCCGTCCTGCATCCCGAACCAGTCCGCCACGTTGAGCCCGACGCCGAACGCGCCGCCGCCGAGCAGTGGGGTGAGCAACGACAGCGGCGCGTACCGAATCCATGCCGGGTCGAGCCGCGCGAGGGAGCCGTCGGCGGTGACGTCGGTCGTCCGGTCGAGCAGCGTGCGGCGTAGCTCCTCGGCCACCTGCCTCGTCACGGGACGCAGCCTGACCGACCCGTCGGATCCCGACTGCTCGCCGGTGCCGACCAGTACCTGGACGAGTCCGAACACCCGCAGGAGCGGGTCGGCCGTGACGTCCACGGTGCGGACGCGGTCGCGGTGCAGCGAGCGGCGCCTGCTGATGAACACGCCGGTGTGCAACTCGACCCGCTCGGGCGTGATGCGACAGCGCGTGCGGCGCCACCGTACGTGGTCGATCACGCAGGAAGCAGCGACGACCAGCACGGCCGTCGACAGCACCCACAGCAGGGCGTTGCCGAAGGACGTGACGCGCGTGATCCAGTAGGTCGCGAGCACCGCCGCGCCCGCGCACCCGCCGGCGACGAGGAGGCCGGTGACCGCGACCGTGCGGCGGTCGAGCGCCACCCACTGCGAGCCGGCCATGTCGCATCCCCGGCCGTGGCCTGGGTGGTCTCGGTCAGCCGTTCCGCCACATTCGCGGCGGTCTGCTGATCGAGACCCTCGATCTTCACCGCTCCCTTTGCCGACGCGGTGGTCACCGTCACCGTCGCGAGGCCGAAGCGCTGTTCCAGCGGGCCACGCTGCGTGTCGACGGTTTGGATGCGGGACAGGGGAGCCACGCGCCACTCCTGCCAGAAGTAGCCGGAGCGCGTGTAGACCGCGGTGTCGGTGACCTCCCAGCGGTGCAGGCGGAACCACCACCGCGGCAGGTGCAGTGCCAGCGGGATTCCAGCCAGGCCCAGCACCACCGCCGGCGTCAACAGCCAGAACCGGGCCGGCTCGATCAGCAACCCGAGCACCACGAGTATCACGACCGGCGGGGCGAACGTCAGCGCGATGCCTGCGCGCCACCAGGCCACGGCGCGGGGATCGACTTCGTTGCGGGGCGGCCGTAGTCGTACCTCTGTCGGTTCCGAGTGTGACGTACTCATCATTTCTCCCCCATTGTCATGCGATCGCATCGTATAAGCTGGCTCAACAGTTCGCAATGCGAGTGCATGGCGAAAGGGGAGTGGCCGGTGCCCAAGCTGGTTGATCACGATGAGCGAAGGCGCGCGATCTCCGCGGCGGTGCTCCGGCTCGCCGCAGGCGAGGGGCTCGAATCCGTGAGCCTGCGCCACGTTGCGGCCGAGGCGGGCATCTCGATGGGGTCGGTGCAGCACTACTTCGACAGCAAGGACGAGATGCTGCTCTTCGCCCTGCAGCAACTCGCCCAGCAGCGCGAGCAGCGGATCACCGAGCGGCTCTCGGTCGCGCCCGACCCGCCGACGGTGCGGTCACTGCTACGGACCTGCCTGATGGAGGTCCTCCCCACCGACGAGCAGCGACGCTCGGAGTGGCTGGCCGGAATCGCCTACTTCATCCGGGCCCTGAGCGAGCCGCAGCTGGCCGCCGCGATGGCCGAGGGCGTGCCGAAGCTCATCGCGTTCTTCGCCGACCAGCTCGACACCGCCCGGCGCGCGGGCGACCTCGCTGCCGGTGTCGACGCCCGGCAGGAGGCCGTCCTGCTGTGGTCGATCGTCGACTCGCAGGCGACGGCCGTCGTACTCGGGCAGCGCACTCCGGACGAGGCCGTCGCCACGGTGGACTACTACCTGGACAGGTTGTTCAGACCGCCGGGAAGTGCGACTTCGTGATCACTCCGTGCACACCGACCGTGCGGTCCACCACCTGCGAGACCGTGAAGCTCGCAGCCGCCGAGAGATAGGCGTACGCGGTGGCGCGGTCCATGCCCTGGTCGTGCTCGAGGAAGTCGAGGGCGTTGACCACGGCGCGCCGCATCGCAGCATTCAGGTCGCTGCTCTGCCCGTTCACGGAGCCGTCAGGGTCGGACAGGCCGATCGGTACCCACGCATCGGGCGTCTCCGCGAAGGGATAGCGGTAGGCGACCGACGGCGCGTCGCCCGAGCCGGGCTTGCACACTGTGAGCCGGAAGGTGGCGCGAAGCGATCCCTCCACCGCGGTGAGGGCGACCTCGCCGTCGCCCATCGCGAGGTGGGGGTCACCGACGTAGAACAGAGCGCCCTCACCGTGAACCGGCAGGTAGAAGGCCGAGTCCGCACCCAGTAGCCGGATGTCGATGTTGCCACCGCCCAGCGTCGGGGGGACCGAGTTGAGCTCGGGTGCGGTCTCGTCCGCCGCCGTCGTGTGCGCGACGCCCATCGTCCCCATGAACGGCTGCAGCGGGAACACGACCTCGCGCCCGCCCGAACCGAAGGGGATCACCCCGACCGCGCTGCCGTCCTTCCCCTCCCGGACGCTGGTGAAGACCGACACGTTGCCGTAGCGCAGCGGGTCCTCGGTCGCGCGGCCGTCGGCGGCGACAGGTGGCATCACCTCATCGAGCGTGATGCCCGCCGGAGCGCCCCCGTCGGCGGTGCGGGCGAGCGCCCCCTTGCCGTGCCGGCTGGAGACCACGCCGTACGGCACGCGCGGGACGGCGGACAGCGTCTCGACCTTCAGCACGTCGCCAGGCTCGGCGCCTTCGACGAAGATCGGGCCGGTGATCACGTGCGGGCCGTCGACGTCGAAGTTGCGCGGTGTGCGGCGGTAGTCCCGGGCGATCGCGATCGCGTCGGTCAGCACGTCGTTCTCGGCCACCTGGTGGCCTCCGAAGTACGCGACGGGATCGCGGCCCTGGTCCTCCAGGATGCCCTCGTGCGAGACGGTGTCGATCGTCACCGTCTCGCCCGAGGCCATCCGCAGGGACGGCGTGGCTCCGATCGCCGGGACGTACCCCCAGCGGACGTCGTCGGGGGCCGAGGGCAGGTAGTGGTCGCCGTGGATGGGTCCGGAGCCCGGCTGCAGAGGTGCGGTCGGCGCGGAGGCGGGCGCCGCCGGCGCTGGCGAGGCTCCGAGCAGGGGTGAACCCACGGTGACGGCGGTGGCGGCGCGCAGGAACCCGCGCCTGCCGATGCCCTCGACGATGAGTGCGCGTGCGGCGGCCGGATCAAGGGGGGAGCTCATGCAAAGATCCTCTTTCTCCTCGCCGCGTGCGTTACCCACCGTGTCGGTCGGATGAATCCACCGGATCGGGCGCAGGTCGTCGGGCGGAGGAGCAACTTCGGCTCCGTCGTGGTTGGATATGAGGAGGTCGTTCAGTTTCGGTGTTCGTGTGATTCACGCTCGCGGGAACAGGTTGGTGGGAGAGTCGGCGTCGACACGAGATGTCGATCAACCCACCAGGGCCGGCCGGGACACGCACGGTGCGGGTCCCACCGTCAGCTAGGAGCACATCGCATGGCGCAGGGAACTGTGAAGTGGTTCAACGGCGAGAAGGGCTTCGGCTTCATCTCGGTCGACGGGGGCGGCGCTGACGTCTTCGTCCACTACTCCGAGATCGACGCCTCGGGCTTCCGCAGCCTCGACGAGGGGCAGCGCGTGGAGTTCGAGATCGGCCAGGGCACCAAGGGCCCGCAGGCCACCGGCGTTCGCGTCGTCTGATCCACCTCGCTCAGCAGGAGCCCGCCGCCCTCCGGGGAGGCGGGCTCCCCGCGTTTCGGGCTGATCTGTCCCGCCACACCGTGACGAACAGGTGGGTGACGGCGAAGGTCAGCAGGGCTGCGCCCAGAACGTGTGCGGCCACCAGCGGGACCGGTAGCCCGAGCCCGTACTGCGCGTAGCCGATCGCGGCCTGCATGACTGACGCGCCCAGCAGGAGCAGCGCGGCTCGACGCTGCGCCGGCGACGCGCCGGTCACCCGCAGGGCCACGAGAACCGCGATCTGGAGCGCGAGGAAAACCAGGACCGCGTCGGCGTGCAGCTGGCTCAGTGCTGCCGGGTCGAGGCCGAAGCGGCGGGCGCCCTCGTCGCCGGCATGCGGTCCGCTGCCGGTGACGAGCGTGCCGAGGACGAGGACCGCAGTCAGCACGACCGGGAGAGCCGCGACGAGCCAGGCGATTCCCTGAGGCTCCGGGGCACCGAGGCGTGCCCCGGGACGTCGCAGGACGTCGACCAGGACGGTGACGCCGGCGATAATGATCATGCTGGCCAGGAAGTGGACGGCCACGATCTCGGGCGCGAGCTCCTGACGGACGCTGAGCCCGCCGACGAACCCCTGCGCGACGACCAACGCCAGTGTGCCGATCGCGAGTGCCGCCGCTGGTCGTGGGCGCGGACGGTGGCGCAACACCGCGATCACCACGAGCAGGGTGATCAAGCCGACAGCGATGCCCACCACCCTGTTGGCGAACTCGACGACTCCGTGGAGTCCCATCTCGGGAGTGGTCACGAAGGAGTCGTCGGTGCACCGGGGCCATGTCGGGCAGCCGAGGCCGGAGCCGGTGAGCCGCACGAGCGTCCCGGTCAGGACGATCACGATGTTGGCCACCAGCCCGGCGATCGCCATTCTCACGGCGGTACGGCGCCCGGCCGGGACGACCACGTCCGTTGGGTCGTTCCGGCGCTCGGTCACAGCTGAATCACAGCCCTACGTCCGCGGCGGTGAGGGGGCGGCCGGGAAGGGGTGTGCCCGTGTGGGCGCGAAGGCCGTCGAGCACCAGCGCGGTACAGCGTTCCCAGGCCAGCTCGGCTGTCTCGTCGTCCGGCAGAGGCACTGGTCGGACCAGCAGCGTGAACAGCATCGACACGTCGCCGGTGTCGATGTCCGTGCGCAGGGAGCCCTCGGCCTGTGCGGCGTGCACCACGCTGTCGAGCACTTCGATCATCGCCCGGCGGAGCTCGCTGCTCTCCTCGTCGTCCTTGACGATGGTCTTGGCCGGCTGCGCCGCCGTGGTGAGCCGGACGATCAGCCGGAGCTCGCGTGACTGGCGCAGGACGCGGACCAGCGCCTGCCAGGCC
>DASYES010000785.1:0-6557 GCA_036498885.1 Pseudonocardia sp. | reverse complement strand
GGAAGTCCCAGTCGTAGAGCGCCTGGGCCGCGTCGATCCCCTCGTGGCACTGCAGCCGGATGAGTTCGGCTCCGAACACCTCCGCGAGGGCGTGGGCCAGCGCCGTCTTGCCGGTGCCCGGCTCGCCCTCGCAGAAGAGGGGTCGGTTCATCTGTAGGGCGAGGAATGCAGCGGTGGCGATGCCGTCGTCGGCGAGGTAGCCGGTGGAGCGCAGCGCAGCCGCCAGCGCGACGGGCGAACCCGCGGCGTTCGGGCGATCGGTCACGCATCCAGCATGACTGAACGACGCGGCCGCAGCCACTGCGGGTGAGGGCTCACGGGCCCGTGTGGGGTCGAGACCGAGCCCGCTCCCGAGGCCGTCGTTACTCTCTGTAGGCGGCCGATCTACTGCCGTATCGACAATACTTTCACTTTGATTGTATTTCATCCGCTGGGGTGACTCCGTTATCGACCCGTCGCCTGACCTGCGGATATCCCGACATTGCCGAGTGGTTACGCGTTCTAAGGTGACCCCAGTCACCCGACTGGGGTTTGACGCTTTCCGGCACATGGCTCGTAGCGTCTACGGCCGGTCGTTCCGAGAGAGCCGACCGGAATACATCCGGATCCGCCGCGCCAGGGCCCTGTCCCGCGGTTCCGGTCCGTCGAGAAGGAGACGGGACAGGGCCAAGGAAGCTATTTCGTCAAAGTCGCTCAGCGGCCTTGACAAGATGGCAGGAGCTGTTCGCCACGGCCCACTCCCGGCCGCTGACGTGCAGGTTCTTCTTGATGGCGTGGTTTGGAGAGCAACAAATGACTTCTCGACCTGATTCTCGCAAGGGCCGAAGTCTGCTGGGTCTGGCAGTTGCCGGCGCAGTTGCCGTTGGCGTCCCGATTGCCGTAGCCGGCACCGCCAACGCGGCCCCTGACAACGTCTGGGACAGAGTCGCCCAGTGTGAGAGCGGCGGGAACTGGAAGATCAACACCGGAAACGGGTTCTCCGGCGGTCTGCAGTTCACCCCGTCCACCTGGCGGGCTTTCGGCGGGTCCGGTGCGGCGCACCAGGCCAGCCGTGAGCAGCAGATTGCCGTGGCAGAGCGCGTGCTGGCGACGCAGGGCTGGAACGCATGGCCGGTGTGCTCGAAGAAGGCCGGCGCGCGGTCCTACACCTCCCAGACGCGGACCGTGCACACCTCGGAGCGGGCCCAGGCCAAGCCGGCCCCCGCCGAGGCCAAGGCGCCGGCCAAGAAGGCTGCTCCGGTGGCGAAGCACGCGCCGGCCCCCCGGCTGGCCAAGAACGGAGCGGACTACACCGTCGTCAAGGGCGACACGCTGTCCGCGATTGCGACTCATCGTCGGCTCCAGGGCGGTTGGCCCGCCCTGTTCGAGCGCAACAAGGACGTGCTGAGCAACCCGAACGTCCTGCAGATCGGTCAGCAGCTCGACCTGGCCTGACGCCGTTCGTGCGCGGGTGCGGTCCCCCCGCCGCCCGTACCCGCGCACGGCCTCGGCGGATGGGCCGCTCGACCTCAGGTCGAGCCGACCCATTCGTCGGTGCCGTCGGTGAAGACCTGGTGCTTCCAGACCGGCAACAGGCGCTTCACCTCCTCGACCAACTCGGCGCAGGTCTCGAAGGCCTCGCGCCGGTGATCCGCCGCGACGGCGCAGGCCAGTGCCACGTCGCCGATCGCGAGCCGGCCGACGCGGTGGCTCACCGCGATCGCCCGCACGCCATGCGCGCGAGCTGCGATCTCCGCCGCCACCTCGGCCACGACCCTCTCCGCGCTCGGATGGGCGCTGTACTCCAGGCCCCGGACGGACCGGCCGCCGTCGTGGTCGCGCACCACACCGGCGAACGTCACCACCGCCCCGGCGGCCGCTCGATCGACGAGCGCGGCATGTTCGGCGACGTCGAGCGGCGCCTCGCCCACTGCCGCCCGCAGGACTGCGGCTCCGGTTGTCACGTCCGTCATCGGTGATCGCCTCCTCGAAGCTGGTCCACCGCGTGCTCCAGCACGTCGGCGAGGACCGAAAGACCGTCGCGAACTCCACCTGTCGATCCGGGCAGGTTCACCACGAGTGTGCGCCCCGCGACGCCGGTGAGTCCGCGGGAGAGCACCGCCGTCGGCACCTTCGGTGCTCCGGCGGCGCGGATCGCGTCGGCCAGGCCGGGAACCTCGTAGTCCAGGACGGCCCGGGTGACCTCGGGGGTCGCGTCAGTGGGTGAGATTCCGGTTCCACCCGTCGTGATCACAACGTCGACGCCGTCCGCAACGGCTGCCCGCAGCGCGTCCCCGACCGGTTCGCCGTCGGGCACCACGGCCGGGTCGGGGGTCTCGAACCCCCGCTCGCGCAGCCAGTCGACGATGAGCGGCCCTCCGCGGTCGGCGTAGACCCCCGCCGCGGCCCGGTTGGATGCCGTCACCACGCGGGCGCGGCGGCCGGGTGCGGTCACGAGCGGTCCTCCGGGCGTGTCCAGGTGCCGGTCTTGCCGCCTTCCTTGCGTTCCACCTGCACCTTGTCGAGCACGGCAGCGGGGTCGACGGCCTTGACCATGTCGTGCAGGGCGAGCCCGGCCACCGCGACGGCCGTGAGGGCCTCCATCTCGACGCCAGTGCGGTCGGTGGTGCGGACGGTGGCCCGGATCCGCACCTCGGCGCCGTCGGCCTCGAGATCGAGCACGACGCCGCTCAGCGCGATCGGGTGACAGAGCGGCACGAGGTCGGGCGTGCGCTTGGCACCCATGATCCCGGCGATCCGGGCAGTGGCCAGCGCGTCGCCCTTCGGCAGGCCGTCGCGGCGCAGCAGATCCACGACTTCCGTCGTGGTGCGTAGGACGCCGGTGGCGACCGCGGTGCGCGCGGTGGGTTCCTTGCCTGTGACGTCCACCATGCGGGCGGCACCGGCGGTGTCGACGTGCGTCAGCTCCACATCAGAACCCTACGGCGTGGCGCGGGCCAATGCTCACGGAGCGGAGCCGGGCGGGGTTCAGGTGATCTGTCTCACGTCGACGCAACCAACGGCCCTCATGCGCGTTGCTGATGCGGCTTGCTGATCAGCCAGAACTTTACCGCGTTGCGCCGTTCAGCCTATCGGGGCGGCCCTTTGCCTCCGGCATGCGGAGGGTTTGCTCATGGCCGACCCGCACGTACCGTCCTTCGCGGCCCACCGGAACTCCCCAGGTTCCGGTCGAGTCCCGGAACCGCAGCGCTCCCCTGTCCGGCGGTTCCGGTCCCCCGTTGCCTGACGAAGCGCAGGACAGGAAGGACTGTGGCGGCACCTGCCGCCCCGCCAGCTCCCCGGCGGTCGTCCATGCGCAGCGCACGGAGACGCTCCCATGGCGCGCTATCGCGGCCGTCATCGTGCCCCCACCACCACCGGGCGGACCCTCGCCCGCACCGCCATCGCCGGAGCTGTTGCCGGGGCGCCGCTCGTGATCGCGGTGCCGGCGGCTCACGCGGCCACCGACGGCACCTGGGACCGCGTCGCGCAATGCGAGAGCGGCGGCCGGTGGGACATCAACACCGGCAACGGCTTCCAGGGCGGACTGCAGTTCACCCCGAGCACGTGGAGAGGTTTCGGCGGCGCGCAGTTCGCCCCCGCCGCGCACCAGGCCAGCAGGGTCCAGCAGATCACCGTCGCCGAACGCGTGCTGGCCAAGCAGGGTTGGGGCGCCTGGCCCGTCTGCTCCCGCAAGGCCGGTGCGGTGGGAGAGTCCGCGACGCAACGCAGTGCTCCCGCCCAGCAGGTGCGGCTCAGCGCCCCTGCCACCCGCGGTTCCTACGTGGTGAAGAACGGCGACACGCTCGCCTCGATCGCGAGCAGGCACGGAGTTGCCGGCGGTTGGAAGGGCCTGGTGCAGAAGAACCCCGGCCTGGCTGCCAACCCGAACCGGATCGCCCCCGGTCAGCACATCACGCTCTGAAACACCGTCTGAAGCTCCGGATGGTCACTCACCCTTGAACCCTCCGGCCCAGCCCGCTGACCCGCTGCCGACCCCGCGACCGGGCAAGGCGCGGGTCAGCGGGACCTGAATCGGGCCAGCTGCTCGGGGGTGTCGACGTCGTCGGGATCGGCCAGATCTCCGCATTCGACGAGGGCCAGGTCCGGATTGCCGGCCAGGTAACCACGGGCACCGGCGTCACCCACGGCGGCCGCGCGAACGCCCGCCCAGTGCGACCGCCCGATCAGCACCGGATGGGCTGGTCGCCCGTCGTACGCGGCGCGCACCAGGACGTCGGGGTCCGTGCGGGCCGCGATCCGTCTCACGGCCGCAGCGGTGACGCCCGGTAGATCGACGAGGTGGACGAGCGCGGCGTCCGGCACGGGGTCGAGCGCCGCCAGCGCGGTGAGCCCGGCTCGGAGGGAGGCGCCCATCCCCTCCGTCCAGTCGTCCGCCACCGTGATCAGAACGCCGCGCGGGACGACCTCGGCCACCTTCGCGGCCGATGCGCCCAGCACCACCATGAGCGGCGAACAACCGCCGTCGGCGAGCACCCGCAGGGCACGCCCCACGAGTGGCTCGCCGTCCAGCTCGACCAGTGCTTTCGGGCCGCCCATCCGACGGCCCGCGCCCGCCGCGAGCAGCAGGCCTGCGGGGTGGTCTATCGGTTGATCTCCGTGACGGGGTGCACGTACGGCACATCATCCAGCGGGAACTCCAGGTCACCGAAGGGCGACAACGAGCCCTGCCGGGAGCTGGCGAGCTCGCTCACCGGATGCTCGCCGTCGGGCAGCTCAGGCCACGTCGGGTCGATCCGGCCTTCACGGGCTGCCTTGGCCACCATGTCCTCCTTGTGGTTCGCACGTCACGGTCGATTATCCCGTACGGGATGCAGTGGCGGGGGACCGGTGGTGGAAGCGGCACTGTGATACGTCCGTCGTCCTCATCGACGCGCCGACTACCGTGGTGGGGATGCCCACACCGCTGGTCGACTGGCTGCGCGCCCAGGACGACGAGACGCTCGCGGTTCTGCTCCGGCTGCGTCCGGACCTGGCCGTGCCCCCGCCCGCTGATCTCACCGTGCTGGCCACCCGGGCCGGCATCCGGGCATCCGTCCATCGCGCGTGTGACGACCTCGACAGGCTCACGCTCACGGTCCTCGAGGCGCTCGTCGTCGCCGGTGCGGAGAGCGCACCGTCGTCGCTCACCGAGCTGCTCCGCCTGCTCGGCCCCGATCTGTCGGAGGCCGCTGTCCGCGGCCCGCTCAGGGCGCTGCGCGACCGCGCGCTCGTCTGGGGGTCCGACGAGGCGCTGTCGCTCGTGCCTGCTGCGTTGGACGTGGTACCGCGCCATCCCGGTGGGCTCGGCCGCGAGTCCGCGGGCCTGGCGGCCTCCTCGGAGCTGCCTGACCTGCTCGCTTCGGTGGCGCCCGACGAGCGCCGGGTGCTCGAGGCGCTGGCGGCCGGGCCGCCGATCGGGCGCAGCAAAGCGGGAGCTGATCCGGAGAGCCCGGTCGGGCGGCTCCTCGCCCGTGGCCTGCTGATACGGGTGGACGCCGAGACGGTCGAGCTGCCGCGGCAGGTGGGCCTCGCCGTACGCGGGGACAGACCGTTGGGCGCTGTCCCCGTCGCCCCGCCCGACATCGGGGCGAGGGACCGAGGGGCGGACGCCGTGGACCGCACCGCGGGTGGAGCGGCCCTGGCCGTGCTCCGCCAGCTCGAGCTGCTCATCGCGTTCTGGGGGCGCACCTCGCCGCCCGTGCTGCGCTCCGGGGGCCTCGGCGTACGCGAACTGCGGCGGGCGGCGAAGGAGATGGACACCGACGAGAGCGTGGCCGCGCTGCTCGTCGAGCTGGCGGTGGCCGCCGATCTGGTCGGGGAGAGCGACGGGGTGGCGCCCGACTGGGTGCCCACCACCAACGCCGACGTCTGGGCGGCAGGCGGCCCCGAGCTGCGCTGGTCACTGATCGCGCGCACCTGGCTGGATCTACCGCGACTGCCCGGCTTGGTGGGGCGCAAGGACGACGCGGGGCGCCCGATCTCGGCCCTGTCCGATGCCGTCCGGCGCCCGCTCGCTCCCCGGGATCGGCGCCGCGTGCTCGCAGGGCTCGCCGAGCTGCCGCGGGGCGTTGCGCCTGGTTCCCCGGCCGCGCTCCGCGATGTGCTCGCGTGGCGCGCACCCCGGCGCGGGGGCCGGCTGCGCGACGAGGTGGTGGACTGGGCGCTCGCCGAGGCCACGGTGCTCGGCGTCGTCGCACTGGACGCGATGTCCACACCGGGCCGGGTGCTCCTCGACGATCCCGGCGGGCTCGTCGCCGCACTCCGTGCGGCCTTGCCCGAGCCCGTCGACCACGTGCTCCTGCAGGCCGATCTGACCGCTGTCGCGCCCGGGCCGTTGGAACCACAGCTGGCTGCGGAACTCGGCCTCGTCGCCGAGGTGGAGTCGGCAGGCGGGGCCACTGTCTTCCGTTTCACCGATGCCACGGTGCGCCGTGCGCTCGACGCGGGCCGCACGGCAACCGAGCTGCACGAGCTGCTCGCCAAGCGTTCGGCCACCCCTGTGCCGCAGGGCCTGACGTACCTCATCGACGACGTCGCCCGCCGCCACGGCCGGCTGCGCGGTGGTTTGGCGTCGT
>DASYES010000784.1:0-1777 GCA_036498885.1 Pseudonocardia sp. | reverse complement strand
GCGGGCACCCGGCTCGTCCCGCCGCCTGCCGCCGGCCTTCTCGCCGGACGTGTGGTCGACCTTGTCGCCGGACTCCGTGCCCGCGCCGCCTTCCGGGGCGTGCCGCTCAACCTGCATGCCACCAGCGTGCCACGCGCGGCGGGCCCCTGCCCCGCCCTCGGCCATCGGATGTTGTTACGACCAAATACGGGCGGTAACAACATCCATCCCGCTAACGGTGCAAATCACCCGCGCGGGCGGCATCGCCGTGATGCCGCCCGCGCTCCGAGAGTCGCCGGACCTAGCCGAGCGCCTCCGACACCGGCAGGTCGAGCTTGTACTTCGTGATCGCCTGAGCCGGCAGCGACGGGTGCACCTTGCCCGCCTTGGCTAGCTCGGAGAGCACCGCGAGCACGATCGACTCCGCGTCCACGTGGAAGAACCGCCGGGCGGCGGGCCGCGTGTCCGAGAAGCCGAACCCGTCGGTGCCGAGCGACGTGTACGCCGTCGCAGACGGCACCCAGCGGGCGATCTGGTCGGGCACCGCCCGCATCCAGTCGGAGACCGCGACCACCGGGCCGGGGGCGCCGGACAGCGCGGTCGTGACGTACGGCACGCGCGTCTCGGCCCCCGGGTTCAGCAGGTTGTGCGACTCGGCCGCCAGCGCGTCCCGCCGCAGCTCGGTCCACGAGGTGACCGACCAGACATCCGCCGCCACGCCCCAGTCCTCGGCGAGCAGCCGCTGCGCGTTCAGTGCCCACGGCATCGCCACGCCGGACGCGAGGACCTGCGCCCGCGGCGCGGACTCGGTCGGCGGCGTGAGCGCCGAGTAGCGGTACATGCCGCGCAGGATGCCGTCTTCGAGGCCGTCGACGGCGGGCGCCGGCGGCTGCTGGTACGGCTCGTTGTAGACGGTGAGGTAGTAGAAGATGTTCTCGCCGTCCGGGTGCTCGGGAGACACGTCGTACATCCGGCGCAGCGCGTCCTTCGCGATCACCGCGATCTCGTAGGCCCACGCCGGGTCGTAGGACACGCAGGCCTCGGAGACCGAGGCGAGCAGCATCGAGTGCCCGTCGTTGTGCTGCAGCCCCTCACCGGTCAGCGTGGTGCGCCCGGCGGTCGCGCCGAGCAGGAAGCCGCGCCCCATCTGGTCGCCGAGGGCCCACATCTGGTCGCCGGTCCGCTGCCAGCCGAACATCGAGTAGAACACGTACACCGGGATCATGTGCGTCCCGTGCGTGGCGTACGAGCTGCCCGCGGCGATGACCGAGCCCATGGCCCCGGCCTCGGAGATGCCCTCGTGCAGCATCTGCCCGCGCTCGGACTCCTTGTAGGACAGCATGAGGGTGCGGTCCACGGCCTCGTAGGTCTGGCCGAACGGCGAGTAGATCTTCGCGGTCGGGAACAGCGAGTCCATGCCGAACGTCCGGGCCTCGTCCGGGATGATCGGGACGAACCGCTCGCCGATCACCGGGTCCTTCATGAGGTCCTTCAGGATCCGGACGAAGGCCATCGTGGTGGCGACCGACTGCTTGCCCGAGCCGCGCCGGTACTCGTCGAAGACCGAGGCCGGCGGCTGCGGCAGCGGCTTGGCCCGCACGACCCGCCTGGGCAGCACCCCGCCGAGCGCCGCCCGCCGCTCCTGCATGTACTTGATCTCGTCGGAGTCCGGTCCTGGGTGGTAGTAGGGCGGGATGTCCGCCTCCAGGGCCGCGTCGGAGATCGGCAGGTAGAGCCGGTCACGGAATTCCTTGAGCTCGGCCACCGTGAGCTTCTTCATCTGGTGCGTGGCGTTGCG
>DASYES010000783.1:0-4471 GCA_036498885.1 Pseudonocardia sp. | reverse complement strand
GTGAGCACGACAGCCGGCGGGAGTCCGGACAGGTCGGCGGCCTGCAGCGGGGAGGCGTCCGGGTTCTTCCGGGAGGCGGGGTCGGGGGCGTAGTGGTCCCAGAACCAGATCATCGAGTCCCGGCTGAGCATGAGCTGGTTCGCGGGGTCGACGTAGCTGGCGTTGTCGAGGTCGGCATCGGTGACCGGGTAGACGAGGACCTGGAGCGAGATCTCCGGTCCGCCCTCCTCGACCGCACGTCGGGCGACGATCGTCGCGAGATTTCCGCCCGCGCTGTCGCCCGCGACGATCAACGGGAGCGCCATGCCGTGGTCGTCGAGATGGGCGCTGATCCACTGCAACGCCACCCAGGCGTCCTCGGCAGCAGTGGGGTAGCGGTGCTCGGGAGCGAGCCGGTAGTCGACGAGCACCACGGCGGCGCCCGTGCGCTGCACCATCCGCCGGGCGAGGGTGTCGAACTCGTCGAGGGCGCCGATCACCCAGCCGCCGCCGTGGTAGTAGACGATCGTCGCTCGTGGGTTGTCCGGGGCGAGGATCCGCACCCCGATCTGCCCGCCCTCGACGGGCACCGTGTCGTCGATGACGCGGGCGACCTCCGGGCCCTGCCCGTACATCTCGAGGAGCGCGGCGCCGAGCCCGCGGGCCTCCATGGGTGTCATCTCGTGGAGCGGTTTCAGCCCGCTCTCAGCCATCTGGGACAGGAACGCCGCGGTCGCTTCGTCGAGAGCCATGGCCGCCTCGTCGTTGAGTCGGGGAAGATGATCTGCGTCACAGACTAGGCAGGAGGACAGGTAGCAGGGAGAGCCGAACGGGTGAGAAATGCATCCTGCATCGAGGTGTGCTCGGCTGCGGGTGTCGGGGTCGGCCAGGGAATCTCAGTGGAGCCGCGGGAGCAGCTCGGCGGTCTCGCTCAGTGTGGCAGCCACGAACGTGGGAGTCGGACCGTCGGGGTCGATCGTGTGGCCGGGCCGGCGCAGGCGGATCGTGCTGATGCCTGCGCCCAGGGCGCCGCGGACGTCGCGCGCGGACGTCGCGACGTGAACATATCCGGGCCCGGCTCGTCGGGATGCCTCGTGGTAGATCGCGGGGGAAGGCTTGTAGCTGCGCAACTTCTCGGAGGTGAACACGGCGCCCACATCGACGAGTGGGGCCACCCGGGTGCAGGCGAATATGTCGTCGTCGACGTTGGACAACACACCGACCCGGCTCTGAGCCGCCAGGACCCGCAACCCGGACGGGACGTCCGGCCACAGTGGCCAGTGGGCGACGTCGGCCAGGAGCGCCTCTGTGTCCTGCGAAGGGTCACCTGCAAGACGCAGGTCGTGGTAAGTGGCGGCGAGCGCCTGCCGGGACAAGTCGCGGAACGGTGTCCACGTCAGGCACTGCCGTTGCAGCTCCTTGTTGGTGGAGTCCCATGCGGAGTAGACGGTCTCACCGGCAACGCTCCAAGCTCGCTCGCGCGCGAGCTCGGACAGGAACTTGCTGCCACCGGTGCGCGAGTCGATCAGAGCGCTGAAGAGATCGAGTGTCACCAGCGGAGGCGTCGACGCTTCGCGTGCGGTCATCGTGACGTGGTGGCTCCCGGCCCACGGTGCCTCGTCAGGACCCGGCGTGCGCCGTCGAGCACGGACGTGCTGCGGCTGGGGCGGGTGAGCTGCTCGGCGACGAGGTGACCGGAGCCGCCGCCGAGCCCGGGGCCGGGGTGGGTCGACGCCCCGATGTGCCAGAGACCCGGCACGACTGTCCTGTGGCGGGCAGTGGCGGGGCCGGGGCGCCACATCAGGTTCTGGTCCAGCTCACTGGCACCGCCGTAGGGGTCACCGTCGACCGCGTTGGCGTTGCGGGCCGCCAGGTCCGTCGGGCCGATGAGATGGCGGCCGAGTATGCGCGACCGGAGACCGGGAGCATGCCGCTCGATACGGGCGATGACACGGTCCGCGAGGGCCTCGACGGCGGCAGGACTCCAGCCATCGCTGGTGTCGATCTCGCCGGCGGCGTCGCCTGCCAGCCGGCGCGGCAGCTCCTGCAGCTGAATCCACAGCGTCGCTGCTCCCTCCGGTGCCCGGCTCGGGTCCAGCACGTGCTGCTGACCCACGACCACGGTGGGGCGGCGTGGCAGCAGGCCCGCCTCCGCCTCGGCGCAGGAAATCGCGGTGCTGGCCGACCCGTCGGACAGGTGGAGCAGCGGAACCGCGGCGAGACGCTCGTCGTTCCAGGGCACCGGGCCTGACAGCGCCATGTGAAGCTGCGCCGCGGCACGCCCGGGGCGGTAGCCGAGTGCGTCGCGGCGGGCGGCGGCCGGAACGCTGGCGGCGGGCAACAGGTCGAGGTAGAGCGCGGCCGGGGTGACCGAGGCCAGCACCGCGCGGCTGGCGCGCAGGCGAACCTCGCCATCGGCGGTGGCTGCGCGCACCCCGGTGGCGTGGCCGCCGGCGACGTCGATCGCGTGGACACGCGCGCCGGTCCGCACGCTGACGCCCAGCTCGTCGAGCAGTGCACGGAAGGCGCCGACGAACCGTGCGGCACCGCCGACGACCACCGGCGTTCCCGCCGCGTGCATGCTGGCCGCGAACACCGGGATCATCAGCCCGCCGCTGGCGTTGTCGGGGGCGAGCCCGGCGTGCAGCAGCCAGGGTGTCCACAGGTGGTCGACCTCGTGGCCGCGGAACTCGCGGCGGCACCAGGCTCGCCCGCTGGTGGCGACGTCCCGGGCGTAGGCCTCGAGCTCGGTGGTGCCGCCGGGACGGGCGAGACCCAGGGTGTGGCGCAGCAGCGCCGAGCCGCGCAGCTCGCTGCCCAGCAAACCGCCGATCGCCTCGACGTGGGCGCCGAAGCGGTTCAGCGCGGCGAGGTACGCAGCGCCGTCGGCCTGATCGGCGAACTGCGCGGCGGTGGCGGCGGGGTCGCGCCAGGCCATGGTGACCGAGCCGTCGTCGGCGACCGAGGCGGTGAGCGGGCCGTCGGTGTTGGCGTAGGCGAGGCCGTGGCGGTGCAGGTCCGGGCCGAGCTTCGCGTAGGCCGGGCCGCTGACGAACAGGGGATGCCAGGACGACCAGATGTCGTGCACGTAGCCGGGCCGGATCAGCTCGGCGGACCCGATGAACCCACCGATCTCGTCGGCACTGTCGAGCAGCGCCACCGACCAGCCCTCTCTCGCGAGCAGTGCGGCCGCGGTCATGCCGTTGATACCGGCGCCGACGACGATCGCGTCGAACTCGTCAGGGGCCGTCATGCCGTGACCGCCCGGCCGCCGGGCAGGGCGGGACCAGAGGCCTGGGGGGCGTGCAGAGGGCGGAGCACGGGCACGATGTCTTCCTCGCTGTGGGGTGCGGGACTGATCCACGACGTCCATGAGCGTGGCTCTTCTCCGCCGGAGCCTAGTATCGATTGTGGCCCGAGGCGGGGTATCGGTGATACCGGTTGCCGGACGACTCATCGCGTTCGATCCGCGTATCGGACGGCCGTGAAGCGGACTTCTTCTGCGCTTCCCGCAAGCCCGATGTGGGGTAGGCATATCGTCAAGAGCAGCGGCTTTTGCGCTCGCTGGGGCAAGGCTTGACGCATGCCGCACAACGGAGCCACGGGGAGGAAAGTCGCAGCCCCGTCGGAGCTACCGGGAATTCCTCCGCACCTATCTCGCCGAAGGCACCCGGTTGCATCATCCGGCCTATCTGGCCCATCAGGACGCGTCGCCCGATTTCCCCGCCGCTCTCGCTGACTTCATCAACGGGGTCGGCAACAATCCGACGGCGATCTACGAGATGGGCGCGGCCGGCACCACCGTCGAGTTCGCGGTGCTCGAGTGGATGCTCGAGAAGGTCGGTTTCGGTGCCGATGGCGGCGGCGTGCTGACCCACGGGGGCTCGCTCTCCAACCTCACGGCGCTACTGGCCGCACGGGCTGCCGCGGAGCCCGACGCGTGGGTCGAGGGCAACCCGGCCGACCTCGCGCTGCTCGCACCGCCCTCGGCTCATTACTCCCTGGCCCGGGCCACCGGCATCCTCGGTCTCGGGCCGAAGTGCGTCGTCCGGCTCGCGGTGGACGATCTCGGCCGGATCGACGTTGCCCGGCTCCCTGAGTCGCTCGACCACGGTCGACGCCTGATCGCGCTCGTCGCCAACGCGTGCGCCACCGGCACGGGTCTCTGTGACGACCCGCGCGGCGTCGGCGAGTTCTGCGGCGTTCACGGGATCCGGTTCCACGTCGACGGCGCTCACGGCGCGTCGGCGCTCCTGTCGGACGAGCACCGCCCGCTGCTCGACGGGATCGAGCTCGCCGACCCGGTCATCTGGGATGCGCACAAGATGTTGCGGACGTCGAGCCTCATGGCTGTCCTCACGCGACGTCACGCTGATCTCGATGCGGGCCTCCAGCAGGAGGGCTCGTACGTGTTCTACGGCGACCAGCGTTTCGGCCCTCATCGGACGGAGCGTCGAGGGCGCGAAGGCCGAGCAGGCACTGAAGCTCTTCC
>DASYES010000782.1:0-5418 GCA_036498885.1 Pseudonocardia sp. | reverse complement strand
CGGCCGGTAGAGCACCCAGCCGCCGGGTTCCTCCTCGTTCAGGCGTAGCAGCGCGATCGGCGTGGCCGACCAGGCGGCGGCGAGCTCGGGGTAGGCCGGTGGCCGACGGTCGAGGATCGTGATCTCGTCGCCCTGGATCGTGTAGCCGATCTGCCACTGCTCCCGCTCGTCCTCGGGCACACGGTCGGCGCACCAACGGGACAGGAGGGTGCGGATCTCCTCGGACACGGGCATGAGCGCATCGTGGCGGTTCCGGGGGCTACCGTCGAGGGCTATGGATGCTGCGCCGCACCCGGTGAGCCGATTCGGCCACGTCGAGCTCGAGGACATGCCCGACGACCTGCGCCGACGCATCGAGGTGATCACCGAGAAGTCGGGGTTCGTGCCGAACGTCTTCCGTGCGCTCGCACGCAGACCTGCCGAGCTTCGTGCGTTCCTCGACTACCACGACGCCCTGATGGACTCCGACGACGGCCTGAGCAGGGCGGAGCGAGAGCTGGTGGTGGTGGCCACCTCGGGTGCCAACCACTGCACCTACTGCGTGGTCGCGCACGGCGCCATCCTGCGGGTGCGGGCGAAGGACGCTGAGATCGCCGACCGGGTGGCCACGAACCCATGGGGGGTCGAGCTGAGCCCGCGGGAACGCGCCATCGTGGATCTGGCGCTGCTGATCGCCACCGACTCCGCGTCGCTCACCGACGCCGAGCTCGACGACGCCCGGATGGCGGGCCTGTCGGAGGACGAGATCTGGGACGTCGGGGCGATCACGGCGTTGTTCGCGATGTCCAACCGGCTGGCCCATCTCACGGCCCTTCGCCCGAACCCCGAGTTCTACCTGATGGGGCGGCTGCCGAGATCGTAGAACGCCTCCGCGTGGCCTTCGTGCAACTGCAGGTCATGCGGCGGTGACGCAACCCGGGGACGATGCGCGAATGTCGAACCTCGTCGGGAAGCGGGTGGCGATCGTCTCCTACCGCCTCGGCATGGCCGACGGTGTGTCGGTCACGGCGAGCCAGTGGGCTGCGGGATTCCGGCGTATCGGGATGCGGGTGCGGCTGGTCGCCGGGGACGGGTGCCCCGACGTGCTCGTGCCAGGCCTGGCGCTGGACGCCGCGGAACCGCCGTCGCGGCGGTCGCTGGACGAGGCGTTGCAGGACGCGGACGTGGTCGTGGCCGACAACGTGTGCTCGCTGCCGGTGAACCAGGCGGCGGGCGAGGCGGTAGCCGAGTACCTGCGGGGCCGCCAGGCCATCCTGCGTCACCACGACCTGCCGTGGGAGCGCGATCGGTTCGCCTCGGTGACGACGTGGCCCCCTGACGATCCGTCGTGGCGCCACGTCACCGTCAACAAGTTGGCTCGACTGTCCCTGGCCGACCGGCGCAGCATCGTGGCCACCACCGTCTACCACGGGTTCGACGAGGTGCCGCGGCCCGAGAAACGCGCCGCCGTGCGGGCCCGGCTCGAGGTCGGCAACGGCCCGCTGGTGCTGCAACCGACCCGCGCGATCGCCCGCAAGAACGTCGACGTCGGCCTGGCGCTCGCCGAGTCGCTCGGCGGCACCTTCTGGCTCACCGGCCCGGCCGAGGACGGGTTCGCGGACGAGCTCGCCCGGCTCTTGCGAAGGGCCCGGATCCCCGTACGGCGCGGGCTCCCGCCGGGTGCCGACATGGCCGCGGCCTACGCGGCGTGCGACTCCGTGGTGCTGCCGTCGTCGTGGGAGGGCTTCGGGCTGCCGCTGATCGAGTCTGCGCTGCACCGCAAGCCGCTCGCGGTGGGCGACTTCCCGGTGGCCGAGGAGCTCGCCGCGTTCGGGTTCCGCTGGTTCCGGGCGGCCGACCCCGAGCCACTGCGGGCCTGGTTGGCCGACCCGGACCTGTCATTGCTCGATCACAACGAGGCCGTCGCGGGCAAGTACTTCGGGCTCGGCGCGCTCTCCACGAGACTCGAACTGCTGCTGTCCGGTGCACCTGTGTGCCACCATTCCGACACCGACAAGGATGCCGGAGGGCACATCTCATGCGGCTGCTTGACCGCCTGATCACCCGCGTCCTGCGCGGCCCGCTGGATGCACTGGTTGCGGAACAGGTGGCCCGGCAGGTCCAGGAACTGAAGCTGGACGCGCTGTACTCCTACCGCTGGCACGGGGACCGCTCGCGGCTGCACATCCCGGACACCGCCGTGGTCAACAACGCGCTGTTCAACATGTCCGGAGGCACGATCACGATCGGCGAGTACGCCTTCTTCGGCCACGACGTCGCGGTTCTCACCGGCACCCACGACATCGAGCAGTTCGGCCGCGCCAGGCAGTTGGCCTTCCCGCGATCCGGCCGTGACGTCGTGATCGGTGAGGGGGTCTGGCTCGCCAGCGATGTCCTCGTGCTCGGCCCGGTCACCATCGGCGAGCACGCCGTCGTGGCGGGCGGGTCGCTGGTGCGTGAGGACATCGAGCCCTACACGGTGGTGGCGGGGCGCCCGGCGAAGGTCGTCAAGAAGATCACCCCGGCCACCGAATGAGGCTGGAGATCGGCGCAGGGGAGAAGCCGCACCCCGATTACGACCTGCACGTCGACCTGCTCGCGCTCCCGGACATCGAGGTCCGCTGTGCGATCGACCGCCTGCCGTTCGCGTCGGGCTCGCTCGACGCGCTGCGTGCCAACCACGTGCTCGAGCACCAGAGCTACGAGCTCATCACCGAGACGCTGCGGGAGTGGGCTCGGATACTGCGCCCCGGCGCGAAGATCGACATCGGCGTCCCGGACGCGCGGTTCATCGCCACTCAGTGGGTCGAGGGCACGATCGACACCGCGGAGGCGAACTACTGGATGCTCGGCGGCCACTCCGAGCGCGAGGCCCACAAGGGTGTGGACGAGCGCGGCGTGCCGCTGTGGATCTGGAACGCCCACCACACCATGTTCGACGCCGATTCCCTGCGGGCGGCCGTCGCCGAGTTCTTCGTCGTCGACGAGCTGTTCACGTACGACATCCGCAACTTGCGCCTGTACGCACGCAAGCCCTAGGGCGACTTCGCCGAGCCTGCGCCCTCCTTCTCCGGTGCACGCTCGGCGAAGGCCAGCCAGACCGCACAGAGCCCGGACACGAACACCAGCCCGGTGACGATTCCCTCGATCTGCAGCGGCGTGAGCCGGGTGGCCCCGGGCGGGATGAAGGCTGCGGCGGCCACGAGGGCGTAGAGCAGTGGGTCGATCAGCGCCAGCGTCCGCGTTCCGATGTGCCCGGACGGATCTCCGCCGTGTTGCAGGTACCGCACCGACTCGACCAGGCCGATCAGCCCGCCCAGGACGAACGTGATCCGCCAGATCAGCCCGCCGTCGTTCGCCGACGCCAGCAGCGAGGCCAGGCCCATCACACCGGGCAGGAAGAACTTCAGCGTCACGTGCAGGCTGGATCTGTGCCGGCCGGGATCGGTGCGAAAGCCACCGTGGGAGAACTGCACCACTGCGAACCAGAGCCCGAGCAGCGTGAGGCTGATGCTGGTGAGGGTCTGGTAGAAGGTGATCGCCGGGTCCATGTGAGCCCCTTCGGGGGAGGTGCGGCGACCTCGATGCTGTGGCGGCCAGGAGGGTGAGCGGTATCCGGGAGACCCCTCGACCTTGCAGTGTTTGGGTAGCGTCGCCCCCCGAGCGGGGGTTCCTGACCAGGGGTGACGCATGCCGAGGTCGGAAAGGGAACTCGCCGGGCGGGAGTTCGAGCTCGCCCGGCTCGACCACGCGTGGAGCAGAGTGGCGCGTGGTGGCGCCGTCGCGGAGCTGGTCGGCGAGCCGGGGATCGGCAAGAGTGCACTGCTCGGCGTCCTCACCGAGCGGCTGCGCTCCGACGGTGGTCTGGTGCTCGTCGGGCGCGGCGCCGAGTGCGAGCAGAAGCGTCCGTACGCCCCGCTCGACGAGGCGCTGGGCGCCTACCTGCCCTCGGCCGGCCTGACCGCGCTCCCGCGTCCGCACGCGGTCGTCGGGTCGCTGCTCGAGCGGCTCGCCGCAGGGCGACCCGCCGTACTCGTGCTCGATGACCTCCAGTGGGCGGATCGGGCGTCCGTCGAGTTGCTGGAGCATCTGCTCCGCGCGCCGCCCCGGGCGCCCGTGCTGCTCGTGCTCGCCCGCCGGCAGCTCCCCCGGCAGGAGCGGCTCGCCGCCGCACTGGCCACAGCAGCCGCATCCGTGCTCGTCGAGCGGGTCGAGCTCGGTCCGCTCGACCATTCAGCGGCCGCGCGGCTCGTCGCCCCGTCGGCCCGGTTGATGGAGCGGCGTGACGCGCTGGTACGCCGATGCGGCGGCAACCCGTTCCACCTGCTCCACGTGGCCCGTCACGGTGGAGACACCCCGGGGGCGGTGGTGGACCTGGTGGTCGAGGAGATCGAGCAGCTCGGTCACGAGGCTCGATGCCTGCTACAGGGCGCGGCGGTCGTGGGCGACCCGTTCGACCTCGACCTGGCGGCCGTGGCGGCGGGCGGCCCGGCGCAGCCCCCGATCGATGAGCTCGTCGACGCCGGCCTCGTCCGTCCGGTCGGTGCGACACGCGCGTTCCGGTTCCGGCACCCGCTGCTGCACCGGATCGTCCGCGACCACACCGGACCGGGGTGGCGCGCCAGAGCGCACGGGAGGGCCGCCGGTGTGCTCGCACTCGGCTGGGCGCCGCCGGTCGTGCTCGCCCGGCATGTCGCACGGTCGGCCCGGCCGGGCGACCGCAGGTCCGCCGAGCTGCTCATCCGCGCCGCCGACGACGTGGCGGCGCACGTGCCCGGCGATGCCGCGCGGTGGTACGCGGATGCGCTGCGCCTGTTGCCTCACGCCACCCCCACCGAGCGGGTCGTGCTGCTCACGCGGCGGGCCCTCGCCCTCGAGAACGCCGGCCGGCCGGACGCAGCCCTGGCGGCCTTCCAGGACGTCCTCGGCCTGGTGGCTGCCGGACGGAGCGCTCCCCCAACTCCTCCCGCCGGCCACCGGAGCACCGCACCCGGCTACCGGGCCTCCGTCCGCGTCCCCGAGGGCACCAGGATCGTCGTGCGTCGCGTCCTGCGGCCACCGGCACGTCGGCCAGTGCGGGACGAGCTGACCGACCGGGAGCGGGTGGTCGCCGCACTCGTCGCCGAGGGCCGGACGAACCGGGAGATCGGTGCGGCACTTCATCTGGCCGAGAAGACCGTGGAGCGTTACGTCTCCCGGGTGCTCGGGAAGCTCGGTGCCCGCACCCGCGCCGCCGTCGGCGGTCTCCTCGTCCCGTTGCGGTGAGGAGTCCGGTTGCGTCGCAGTACCAGGGGTACCGCGTAGGGGTTATCCCTGATGGCCTCGCGACTGCGGTCCGGACAGGCTGCATGTGGCCCGCGCCGAGGGGGTGTGCGGGCCGTTCGGAACCACGACGGGGAGGACCCGCCACGATGGTCGGGCGCGAGGTCGAACAGGCTT
>DASYES010000781.1:0-2376 GCA_036498885.1 Pseudonocardia sp. | reverse complement strand
GCTCCCCCGGGCGCTGGCGTTCGAACACCGCTTCGTAGCGGCCGTGGCCGATCCAGGCGTCGTCGACGTGTCGAGCTCCTGGATGGACCACATGCCGCCGGAGATGATCGCCCTGCTCGACAACGGCCAGAAGGACACTTTCAACGGGTACATGGCCGAGGCCGGCGGCGAGGACCCCGAGCTGGAACGCACCTTCGCCTTCCGCGCCCGCCCCTACGGCATCGACGACCCCTTCGACCTGTTCACCACGGTGCGCACCTACCAGCTTCGCGACGTCGCCGCACAGATCCGCACTCCGCTGCTGATCACCGACCCGGAGGACGAGCAGTTCTGGCCCGGCCAGTCCGAGCAGCTCGCAGGGCTGCTGAAGGCACCGCACGAGCTCGCGTCGTTCGGCGTTGTCGACGGGGCGAACTTCCACTGCCAGCCTCTCGCACCTCGCCAGGCCGCCCATCGCATCTTCGGCTGGCTGTCCGTGCACCTTGACGCCAAGAGGAGCTCGTGAGGCCGGCAGCGGTTACCGGGCCCGAACCGGTGGTCATCGGACGCGAACCGGCGAACAGCCCAACGAGCGGCCCGCTCACCCCGGCCTATCGCACCAACCTGCCGCTCGTTCACCTTCCGCGCGGGCCGGGCCTCGCCGGCACCCCGCGGCGCCGGACCCGCTCACGTCAGCCCGAGGCCGCCGTCGACCGCCAGGACCTGGCCCGTGACCCACGAGGCCGACGGGTCGGCGAACCGCACGATCCACACGGCCACGTCATCGGCCTCGCCGCGCCTGCCGAGGGGAATGCGCGCGACCTCCTCGTCCTTGACCTGGGCGATCACCGCTTCGGACAGCCCGGCCGCGGAGAGGGCGCCGGTCTCGGTCGGTCCGGGTGCGACGGCGTTCACCCGCACGCGGTCCGGCGCCAGTTCCAGCGCCCAGCTTCGGGTGAGGTGTTCGAGCGCCGCCTTGGACGCGCCGTAGTGGGCGAAGCCGGGAGCGGGCAGGTGGCCGAACGTGCTCGACACGTTGACGATCGCGCCGCGGCTCTCGCGCAACCACGGCAGCGCAGCCGCGGCCAGCAGGCTCGGAGCGGTGATGTTGGTGTCGACGAGGTCGGCAATGCCCTCTGCCGTCACGTCGGCCAGCGGCATCGCTGCGAACACTCCGGCGTTGTTGACCACGACGTCGATCCGGCCCCACCGCTCCGCGGCCGCCGCCACGATCGCCCCTGCCGCGTCCGCGGCCCGCACGTCTGCCGCGAACGGGACGATCGACGGGAGGCCTTCTGCCGTGACGTCCAGCGCGTCGGGGCGGCGGCCCACGACGAGGACGTCCGCCCCCGCCGCGCCGAGAGTGCGCGCTGCCGCCCGGCCGATACCCGAACCCGCCCCCGTCACGATCACGGCGAGCCCGGCAAGCGCATTTGTTCGATGTTCGTCGACCATAGAACGAAGCTAGCATGGTCACATGGAGGAGACCGGCGAGATGACATTGCCCCGTGTGCTCACCGCGCTGAGCGATCCGACGCGCATCGGGTTGGTCCGCGCACTGGCCGACGGCTCCGAGCAGGGATGGGGCGACCTGCGCACCCCGGTCGCCAAGTCGACCTTGAGCTATCACCTGAAGCTCCTGCGTGACGCCGGCGTCACCTGCACCCGAAAGGAAGGCACGCGCTGCTTCGTGCGCCTGCGCCGCGACGAGATCGAGGAACGCTTTCCCGGACTGCTGACGAGCGTGCTGGCCGCGGCCGAGTCGGACGGGGTGGGAGCGGACGTGAGCGTGCGGCAGGCCCGGCAGGCGTCCGGGCGGCCGTAGGCGGGCCGCCGTCGCGGTATCGGATGGAGGAACGCCACAGGCAGCGCGGTATGACTGAAGTAAGCTTCCGGTATGACTGCTGAGCGTGTGACGGTAAGTCTCCCGCCGGACGTACTGAGCGACGCCCGCGAAGCAGTGGCTGCCGGCGCGGCCGAGAGCCTGTCGGCATTCGTCGCCGACGCCCTGCGCAACCAGCTGACGCGGGCCCGTGCACTGGCCGAGCTCGAGCGCGTCCTCGGCGGACGCCCGCCGCGTGACGTGCTCGACACCGTGCGCCGCGACCTGGGACTCGCGTCCGCGTGATCGGCGGCCGCGTGCTCGACGCCTCAGCCGTGGTCGCGTTCGCCTCCGGGAGGTCGGTGTACTCCGCCGCCCTGGTGTGGACCGCCGTCGAGGAAGGGCTCGTGCTCTCGATTCCCTCCACGGGGGTCGCAGCGGCATGGGCGCTGCTGGACGAGAAGGACCGTCCTGTGCTGGAGGTTCTGCTGCACCTGCCGGTGGCCGTCATCGACGACCTCACCGCCGCGCGCGCCCGCACGGTCGGCTGGGCGGGCGGCGAACTGCTCGAGGCG
>DASYES010000780.1:0-12843 GCA_036498885.1 Pseudonocardia sp. | reverse complement strand
ATCGACAAGGACGGGCTGATCCGCGTGGCTCAGGCCGGCAAGGGCCAGCGGATCGGGAGCGGTGTGGCACCGACCGATCCGTGGTTCGACGCCGGCCTCACAGCGATCGACCCGTACGACCCCGCTGCGTCGCGGGCGCTGCTCGCCCAGGCCGGCTACGCGGGCGGGCTCGACCTGAACCTCGTGGTGCCGAACATCTACAACTCCGTGATCGGCGAGTACGTGGCCTCGCAGCTCGGCCAGGTGGGGATCCGGGTGCGCTACGAGCCCGTGGAGTTCCCGACCTGGCTCGACCGCGTCTACACCAAGGCGGACTACGACCTGTCGATCGTCGACCACGCCGAAGCGCGCGACCTCGCGTCCTACGCCACCCCGGCCTACTACTGGCGCTACTCCGACGTGCAGGTGCAGGAGTGGGCCGCCCAGGCGGCCACGGCCCCGAGCGACGGCGAGCGCGACGGGCTGTATCGGAAGGCCGCACGGAAGATCTCGGAGGATGCCGCGAGCGACTGGCTCTTCAGCTCGAGCGGTCTGGTCGTGCTCCGGAAGGGCGTCACCGGGTTCCCGACCAGGGAGACGAACTCGCGGCTCGACCTCGCGGGCGTCTCGGCAACGGCTGCGCAGTAGCGGGGCAGTCGTGGCAGTGTTCTTCGTACGTCGCACGGCGTTGTTCGTAGCGTCGCTGCTCGCCGCGAGCGTGTTGATCTTCCTGCTGCTCCGCCTGCTGTCCGGCGACATGGCGCAGGTGATCGCGGGGGTGCAGGCGACACCCGCGCAGGTTGCGCAGCTGCGTCACGAGCTGGGTACCGACCGGCCACTGCCCGTGCAGTACGCCTCCTGGATCGGGGGCGTGCTCGGCGGCGACTTCGGCACGTCGGCTCTGAGCGGGGTGTCGGTGTCGGGGGAGCTGGGCGCGAAGCTGGCTGTCACCGGGCCGCTGGTCGCTGCGGCGATGCTGTTGTCGGTGCTGGTGGCGGTGCCGCTCGGGGTGCTCGCGGCGGTGGCGCACCGCCGGGGGCTCGGGGTCGTGATCTCGGTGGGAAGCCAGCTCGGCATCGCGCTGCCCACGCTGTGGGTGGGCCTCGTGCTCGCGATCGTGTTCGCGGTGTGGCTGCGCTGGCTGCCTGCCCAGGGGTTTCCCGTCGCGGGGTGGGACCAGCCCGGCCGGGCGCTGCGCAGCCTGGTGCTGCCGGCCGTCACGCTGGCGCTGGCCGAGGGCGCGGTGCTGCTGCGGTTCGTGCGGTCGGCGACGCTCGGCGTGCTGCACCAGGACTTCCTGCGCACCGCAAGGGCCACCGGCCTGACCACTGCGGGGGCACTGCTGCGGCACGGGCTGCGCAACGCGGCGCTGCCGGTGGTGTCGATCCTCGGGATGCAGGTCGCCGCGCTGCTGGTGGGCGCGGTGGTGGTGGAGGCGGTGTTCGCGCTACCGGGAGTGGGGCAGATGCTGCTCACCGACGTCGGCAACCGTGATCTCGTGAAGGTGCAGGGCGAGGTGCTGCTGCTCACCGCGGCGGTGCTCACCATCGGCTTCCTCGTGGACCTCGCCCATCGGCTGATCGATCCCCGCCTGCGGGTCGCCAGGTGAGTGTTCTGCGCAGGCCGACGGGGCTCGTAGGTGCTGTCGTGGTGGCGCTGTTGCTGCTCACCGCACTGGTGTCGCTGGCCTGGACACCGTTCGACCCGACGCTCGTGGACCCGTCCTCGCCGTGGCTTCCGCCGCTGTCGGGCGGGCACCTGCTCGGCACCGACGGCAGCGGCCGCGATCTCGCGAGCCAGCTGCTCGCGGGCTCGCAGATCACGGCGTTCACGGCGGTGACCGCGGCGGTGGTGGCTGCGGTCGTCGGAGTGGGCCTCGCCGTGCTCGCCGCCGTCCCGCGCCGCGGCGGTCAACTGGTCGCGCACCTGATCGATGTGCTGGTGGCGCTGCCGACGCTGTTGCTCGCGATGGTGCTGGCCGCGGTCTACGGCGGCTCGGTGGGCACGGCGGTGGCGGCCATCGGCATCGGCACCGGCGTGAACGTGGCCAGGGTGGCGCGCGCCGAGATGACCTCGGTGCTCGGCACCGACTACGTGCTGGCGGCCCGGGTGGCCGGCGCGGGCACCGTGCGGATCGTCCGCAGGCACGTGCTGCCGAACGTCGCGCCGGTGCTCGTCGTGCAGCTCTCCCTCGTGCTGGCGCTGGCGGTGCTCGCTGAGGCGGCGCTGTCCTACCTCGGGTTCGGCACACCGCCGCCCACGCCGTCGTGGGGACGGATGCTGCAGGACCTCCAGCGGTACGTCACCGTGCATCCGCTCGTGGTCCTCTGGCCCGGCCTGGCGATCGCACTCGTCGTGCTGGGTTTCACGTCGCTCGGCGACGCCCTGCGCGAGGCGATCGACCCGCGGCTGCAGCCCCCGGGGCGCGCGGCGCCTGCTGCGGAGGTGCTGCCGTGACGGCGCTGCTGGAGATCGAGAACCTGACGATCAGGGTGGCCGGCCAGACACTGGTCGACGACGTGTCGCTGCGCCTCGACGTGGGGGAGCGGCTCGGGCTGATCGGTGCGTCCGGCTCGGGAAAGTCGCTCACCGCGCTCGCCGTGCTCGGGCTGTTGCCCGAGGGCGCACGCGTCACCGGCAGCATCCGCCTCGACGGGAAGGAGCTGTCCGGCCGCTCCGACCGCGAGCTCGCGCAAGTGCGCGGCCGCCGGATCGGCATGGTGTTCCAGGAACCGGCGACGGCACTGGACCCGCTGATGCGTGTCGGGGCCCAGATCGCCGGGCCGGTGCGCAGGCTCACCGGTGCCACGCGGTCCGCGGCCGCCCGCCGCGCCGTCTCGTTGGCCGCGAGCGTGGGGCTCCCGGACCCGGAGGCCCTGGTGCGCGCCTACCCGCATCAGCTCTCGGGCGGCCAGCGGCAGCGCGTGGGTATCGCGATCGCCCTCGCCGGCGGCCCTGACCTGCTGATCGCCGACGAGCCCACCACCGCGCTCGACGTCACGGTGCAGGCCGAGGTGCTTCGCCTGCTCGACGACCTGGTGCGGGAGCGGGGCACGGCCCTGCTGTTCATCAGCCACGATCTCGCCGTGGTGGCGCAGGTGGCGAGGCGGGTGGCGGTGCTGGCCGACGGGCGGTTGCGTGAGCACGGCCCGGTGGCACAGGTCCTGCACCACCCGAACGACCCCGTGACCCGGGCGCTGCTGGAGGCGGCGAGGCGGACGAGCTGGCACGCCCCGGCAGCGGAGGCGGCGCAGCCGTGAGCGAGGCGAGCGGCCTGTCCGACACCGCCGCGGGCCACGGGGTGCTGCTGCGTGCCGACGCGCTGCACCGGAGTTATCCGCTGCCCCGGTACCGGCTGCTCGGCCCGCAGCCGGTACGGCACGCCCTGCGCGGGGTCGGCTTCGAGCTCGCCGACGGCGGCAGCATCGGGATCGTCGGCGAGTCGGGTTCGGGCAAGTCCACGCTGGTGCGGCTGTTGCTCGCGCTGGACCGGGCCGACTCGGGAACGGTGACCTACCGCGGCCGGCCCGTGAGCCCGGGAAGGCCCCGGACGCTGCGCTGGTTCCGTCGCGACGTTCAGATGGTGCTGCAGGACCCGTTCGCCTCCCTCGACCCGCGGATGCGGGTGGCCGACATCGTCGCCGAACCGCTGGAAAGCCTCGACGTCCCCGGCGACCACGCCGCCCGGGTCACCGAGCTGCTCACATCCGTCGGGCTGGACGCGGCGACGGCCAAGAGCCGGTACCCGCACGAGTTCTCGGGCGGCCAGCGGCAGCGGATCGCGATCGCCCGCGCACTCGCACCCGCCCCCCGTGTGCTGGTCGGGGACGAGCCGCTCTCGGCGCTGGACGTCGAGGTGCGTGGGCAGGTGATGGACCTGCTGCGGGGCCTCGCCACCGACCTCGGTCTGGCGCTGGTGCTCGTCTCGCACGACATCGGCGCGGTGCATCGGCTGTGTGAGCAGGTCGTGGTGCTGCACGAGGGAGTGGTCGTGGAGCGCGGCCGCACCGCCGACGTGCTCGCCTCGCCCGCGGACCCGTACACACGGCGATTGCTCGCCGCCGTGCCGCAGCTGCCCGATCGGGAGCAGGTATGAACATCAGCGTGCCGTTCACCGCGCCCGTTCCCGGGCCTCACAACGCGATCACGGACGTTCCCGGTGTCCGGGTCGGCCACGTCACACGCATCGGAGACGGGTTCCTCACCGGCACCACCGTCGTGCTGCTGCCCCCGTCCGGGGCCTCGGCGGCGGTCGAGGTGGTCGGTGGCGGTCCTGCGACCCGCGATACCGCCGCGCTGGACCTCCGGTCGGGCGGCGCCGTCGCCCATGCCGTGGTGCTCACCGGCGGGAGCGCATACGGGCTGTCGGCGGCCGGCGGAACGCTGGACTGGCTCGCGGCTCACTCCCGTGGGGCACGAGCGGTGAGCGCTGCGCCGGACGTCCTGATCCCGTTGGTCCCGGCGGCGGCGCTGTACGACCTCGGGCGCGGAGGGCTGTTCACGGCGCGTCCGGACGCCGCGTTCGGCCGCGACGCGGCGCAGGCCGCAGCGGACTCGCCGGCGTTCGCGCCGGTCGAGCAGGGATGCGTGGGAGCGGGCACCGGAGCCGTCACCGCCGAGATGAAGGGCGGGATCGGCACGGCCAGCAGCGTGCTCGCGGGCGGCACCGTCGTCGGCGCCCTCGTGGCCGTCAACGCGCACGGTTCCACCCTCGACCAGGCCACCGGGCTGCCGCTCGCCCTCGACGCCGGGGCCGACGGGGAGTTCCCGCTCGCCACACCGTCGGCCGCTGAGCACGCGGCGGCGCAGCGCAGGCTCGCCGAGCCCGCCCGGCGGCGGACCGGCCTCGACCTTCCCAACACGGTGATCGGCGTGGTCGCCACGGATGCCCCGCTCGACCCCGCTGCCCTGCGCCGGGTGGCCGTCGCCGGGCAACGTGGGATGGCCCGCGCGGTGTCTCCGGCCCACGGGATGACCGACGGGGACACGGTGTTCGCGCTCTCGGTGCCCGGCACCGCGGCCGACCCGCTGCCCGCTGTGCTGGCCGCGGCCGAGGCGGCCTTCGCCCGCGCGATGGTGCACGCCGTGTTGCATGCGGAGTCGGTGGTGACGCCGTTCGGCCACCTCGCCTGCTACCGCGAGCTCTACCCGCACGCGACGGCAGGGCCGGCCTGACGGGCGTCCACGTAGCGGACGAGAGGCCTCCGCAACGCGGCAGTCGGCCACGGCGGTATGAAGGGGACCGTGACCCGGCGTTCCCGCCGGGACCGCGACCGATCGAGGGAGAAGTGCTCCGTGCGCTATGACGCCGTGCTCGCCGAAACGGTGGGCATCCAGGGTGCCGGCAACGACGAGATCGAGGCCTACGCGGCCCGTCCCATGGACGGCGCGAGCCGTGGTGGCGTGCTGGTGATCCACCACATGCCCGGTTACGACCGCGAGAGCAAGGAGATCGTGCGGCGGTTCGCCGTCATGGGCTACAACGCCATCTGCCCGAACCTCTACAGCCGCGAGGCTCCCGGCGCGGATCCCGACGACGCCGCGGCCGCCGCGCGTGCCAGCGGCGGGGTGCCCGACGCCCGGTTCGTGGGCGACGCCGCGGGTGCGGTGCGCTGGCTGCGCGCCCTGCCGAACTCCAACGGCAAGATCGGCACCATCGGCTACTGCTCCGGAGGGCGCCAGGCCTTCCTCACCGCCCTGGAGCTGGACATCCAGGGTGCCGTCGACTGCTACGGGGCGTTCGTCGTGGGCACGCCGCCGGAGGGGTTCCCGCTGCAGGTGGCGCCCCTCGCCGACCGGGTGGCCGAGGTGCGCGCCCCGGTGCTCGGGCTGTTCGGCAACGAGGACTCCTACCCCTCGCCCGACCAGGTCGACGAGCTGGAGAAGCTGATGCAGACGAACGGCAAGGAGTACGAGTTCCACCGCTACGACGACGCCGGGCACGCCTTCTTCTCGGTCGACCGCCCGGCCTACCGCCCGGCGGCGGCGATCGACGGGTGGCAGCGGGTGGAGGCCTTCTTCGCCAAGCACCTGTCCGGGAAGGACTGAGCCCGCCATGTGCACGTACAGCACCGAGAAGATCGACGTCGCGGCCAGCAGCGGGAAGGGACCGGACGGCTGGTTCCCGCTGCGGACGGCGACGGTCTACTACGACCACCCCGTGCATGCGCCGGACGCGCACACCGTGAACATCGACTTCCTCAACCCGGAACGCGGCCCGGGGGCACGGGTGGCCGTCGAGCTGAGCCTCGACTCGGCCCGCGCCCTGCTCGAAGCGCTGCAGGTCACCGTGGAGCGTGCCAAGCACCACTGACCGCGGTCCTCGCACTCGGTGCGGCCCTCGCTGAGCCCCTGGGATCTGCGAGGGCCGCACGCTCGTGGTCAGCCTCCCGGCGTGAGGATGCCGCGGATGTTCTTGCCGTCGAGCAGGTCGCGATAGCCGTCGTTGATCCGGTCGAGGGGATAGCGCCGGGTGATCAGCTCGTCGAGCCGCAGGTCTCCCGCCCGGTAGAGGCCGAGCAGCCGGGGGATGTCGTAGAGCGGGTTGCACCCCCCGAACAGGGCGCCCTGCACCTGCCGCTGGTAGGCCACGATCAGGGCGTCGTAGGCCACGATCTGGTGCTGGCCGTGACGTCCCATCGCCGTGACGGTGACCCGTCCGCCCTTGCCGATGACGCCGATGGCGTTGCTGACGACCTTCTCGTCGTTCACGCCGACCGTGACGATGGCGTGGTCGGCGTACTGCCCGCGGGTGGCGGTCTTGACGAACTCCCGGGCGTACTGCGGGTCGGTGAAGGTGTGCGTGGCACCCACCTCGCGCGCCTTCTCCAGCTTGAACGCGACCGGGTCGACCACGACGACGTGCTCGGCCCCGGCGTGCGCGGCGCCCTGCACCGCGTTGATGCCCACGCCGCCGCAGCCGTAGATCACCACGGTCTGCCCGGCCCGCACCCCGGCGGCGTAGACGGCACTACCCCAGCCGGTGGGGACGCCGCAGCTCACGAGGGCCGCGACGTCGAACGGGATGTCCTCATCGAGCTTCACGCAGGAGAATTCGCTGACCACCGCGCGCTCGGAGAAGGCACCGACCGCGCACATCCCACCGAGGTCACGACCGTCGCGGCTGTGGAACCGGAAGGTGTCGTCCTGCAGCATGCCGCTCACGGCGTTGCGGCCGGAGTCGCACAGGTTCTGCCGGCCGGTCGAGCAGTAGCGGCAGGTGCCGCAGACGGGGATGAAGGAGCACACGACGCGGTCGCCCACCCCGACGCGGCGCACGCCGGGGCCGACCTGCTCCACCACGCCGGCGGCCTCGTGCCCGCCGACCATCGGGTAGCGGACGGGCATGTCGCCCGTGCGGACGTGATCGTCGGAGTGGCACAGGCCTGCCGCCTCCATGCGGATCAGCACCTCGCCGTCCTTCGGGTCGTCGAGGTCGAGCTCGACGACGTCCCACTGCTGGCCGGCCTCCCACATGACGGCGGCGCGGGTGGTGGTGGGAATGGGCGACTCCCGGAATGCGGTCGGTGGACCCGGCGACGGAGGGGTGATCAGGTCTGGTGCCCTCGACCGTAGCCGGAGTGATCAGTACCGCGGTCGCCGAGAGTCCTCGCGCGGTGTCTCGCACGGCCTCGGCTCCGATCAGCCCAGCCGGGGTCCGGGGAGCCGCTTGGGCACCCATCGTGCCATCACTCCTGCCCCCGCGGCGGCGAGCGCACCCATCGCCAGGGCCGCGGCACCCAGCGCGGCCGCCGCGCTCACAATCGCGAGCGCGGCCGGGCCGGCGAGCATTCCGAGGTCGTGACACAACCGCCAGGCACCGAGGAACTCGGCACGGGCGTCCGCGGGTGCGGCGTCGGCGCCCAGAGTCATGATCACCCCGTTGCTCAGCCCGTTGCCGACCCCCATCGCCACGGTGACGGCGCCGAGTGTCACCGCGGTGGTCGCCAACGGCAGCGCGACGTGCGCCGCTGCGAACGTGAGCAGCGAGGCGACCGCCACCCCGCGCCGTCCACGCCGGTCCATGAGGCGACCGGCGGGGTAGGACAGCGCGACGTCGACCGCGGCCCCGACCCCGAACAGCAGGCTCGTCGACACCGCGTCCAGGCCGATGTGATCGGCCCAGAGCGGCAGCACCGCGGTGCGCGACGCCCGTGCGGCTCCCATCAGCAAGGCCCCGACGCCCAACGTTCGCAGTACGCGGCCGTGGCTCGTGACGATCGTCCGCAGCGAGACCGCCGGACGCCGCCCGCGGCCACCGGGTTCGTCCGGGCCGTGCTCGAGCCGGGGGAGGGCCGCCATCAGGGCCCCGGACGCGACCACCGCCATCAGCTGCACCAGGAAGCCCCCGCGGGTGCCGACGAGGTGCACCACCGCGGCACCGAGGAACGGGCCGAGCAGGAACCCCAGCCGCGACAGACCGGCCATCGCCGACAGCGCCCGCGCCCGCATCACCTCGGGCACCGCGTCGATGACGTAGGACTGCCGGGCCAGCCCCCACACCGCGCTGGCCACCCCGAACAGCCCGACGCCGACGCCGAGCAGCACCACCGAGGGCGCCACGAGGCTGAGCGCGACGCCGATCAACCCGACGGCGCTGCCCAGCAGCACGGCGTTGCGCTCACCGAGCCGTGCCACGATCCGTCCCGCGGGGAGGTCACCGAGCACCTGACCCAGCCCGAGCAGCGCGACGACCACCCCCGCCGCGGCCACCGAGCCGCCGAGCTCGCGGGCGCTCAGCGCCACCACCGGCGCGGCGGCGCCCTGCCCGACCCCGAACACCGCGGCCGGCAGGAACGCGGGGACGACGAGCCGGCGCAGCGGCCGGTCCGCGGTGACCGGGGTGGGCACCGGGCTATGCACCGACCGCTGGTGCGGTGATCCGGCCCGCCGGTCGGGGCAGTCCGAAGTGGTCGCGGAGGGTGTGGCCCGTGTACTCGGTGCGGAACAGCCCGCGAGCACGCGGGATGGGCACCACGGCCCCGGCGAAGATCGTCAAGCCGCCAGGATAGTACGGCGGCATCACGTTGTAGCCGTCCGCCGCATTCGACCTGATCGCTACGAGATCCCGGGGTTGGGCCCTGTCGATGGCGATAACCCGTAGCTCGCGACGATCAACGACCGTCAGCCGCCGAGAGCCGCCTGCCGGCCGAGCCGGCGGGCGCGCTCTTGTGCGTACTGCTCTGCCGAGGCCCGGAGGTACACACCCCGGGCGACCGGGCCCGGGAACCCGAGGTCCGGCCTGTCACGCAGCTGGTAGAAGCGGGCCCGGTTGACGCCGAGCAGCTCGGCGAACTCGTCGACGCCGACGAGATCGGGGATGGTCGGCTCGTCGGGGCGGTCGTCGATCTCGTCGACAGTCAGGACCCGGAGCTCGATGGGCCGGAGCAGGGCGCGCTGCGAGCCCTCGGCCTCCCGGACGACAGCGTGGACGGTGCGCTCCAGCTCGAGGAGCGGGTATGCGTACGCCCCGTCGGTCCGGGGCCGCAGGACGGTCCAGCTGACGCGGCTGTGGTCCGCGGAGAGGGAGGTGCCGGCGAGCTTGGCACCGGAGCGCCGGGCGATCTCCCGGCCGAGCTGCTGGGCCGCCTGAGGCCCGGCGAGCGGCGGGTCGATGTCGGCGCTCAGCGTCAGCGTCAGGTTCACGGGCGGCATCGGCCCATCATTCCGCACGGGTAGACAAATCATCTAGTCCGGGTGCTGCTCGGAATCACCGTACGGGAGCGCCGCCCCGCTCGGCGCATACCGCTCAGCTGCTCCGGGCCGGTGGGATCACCCGCTTCGCCTCCAGGCGTTGCAGCAGCTCGACGAACATGTCCTCGGTGTCGATGCAGGCGCCGAAACCCGCGTGGCGGACCGCAACGGTGCTGTTGAGCGCCGGCACCGGCTGCCCGGCAGGCGCGCCGCGCATCATGTTGTCGGTGTAGACGAGCGAGTTGTAGCCGACGAGCTCCATCACGTCCGGCGAGCTGGACAGACCGTACTTCGCGACCATCGCCGCCCACTCCTGCCGGCGGCGGGACACCTCCTCGAGCACGGAGACCTCGCGCGGTTCGCCGAGTGGCATGCCGAGGGTGCGGGCGATGGCCGGCCACACGTTCGCCCACGTGAACACGTCGCCGTTGGTGAGGTTGAACGTGCCGCCGGCCGCGGCGGGCGACGTCGCCGCCCAGCTGAGGGCATCGGCCACCAGGTCGGCGTGCACCGCCTCGCGCAGCCACGGCTCCAGGCTGGCCGCCGGATGGTCGAGCGGGCGACCCTCCTCACGCAGGAGCGCGCCGTACACCGCGATCGGCAGCAGCGGGTTCATGTTGTTGCCGGCGGCCTCCCCGTAGATCACCGTCGGCCGGAGGACGGTCATCTGCCAGGTGCCGGACGCCTGCTTCTCCCGCAGGTAGTTCTCCTGGTCGAAGTAGAAGTTCCGGTGCTCGCGGCGGGGGTCGCGCTCCCGCAGCGGGATCCGCAGCCCGTCGTACCCCAGGGACGGGTGGTGCACGCCGTATGCCTTGGTGCCATGCAGCAGGCAGATGTGACGCAGGCCGGCGGCCACCTCGGAGAGGGGTTCGAACAGGTTGCGGAGCATCACGGCGTTGCGCTCGATGTTCGCCTCGTCGAGCCAGCCCCCGAACAACCCCGGCGTCTCCTGCAGCGCCGCGTAGACGAGGTGGGTGACCTCGCCCATCGTGCCGAACAGCTCCCGTGCGGCTGCCGCATCGGTGAGGTCGATCGAGTGGAAGACGGTGTTCCCGGCATCGTCGGGAGCACGCCGGGAGACACCCACGACCTTCCAGCCTGGTCGCGCGGCGAACCGCCGGACGGCCGCTTCACCGACGAGCCCGGAGGCTCCTGCCACGAGCACCGTGTTCGTCACGCCTACACCGCAATCTCGTCGAGTTCCTTGCCCGCGTACTCCGTCTTCGCGATGACCAGGCCGATCAGCTGGATGATCAGGAGCGCCGGGATGAGCAGGAAAGCCAGCTGGAACGACCCGGTGACGTCGCTGATCAGCAGCGCGAGGAATGGCACTCCCTTGCTGATCAGGCCCGCCGTGCCCCACGAGATGCCCTGGCCGAGACCCCGGATCCGCGTCGGGAAGAGCTCGGCCGTGTAGGTCATGATCGTCCCCCACACCCCGATCAACCCGACGTTGGCCAGCAGGCCGAACGTGTAGATCGCCCACGGCTCGGTGCTCAGTGCCCACGGAATGATGGTGACGATACACAGGAGATTGCCCGCGAACATTGCACTGAGCCGGCTTCGACGATCGGCGATCCAGCCGAAAAGGTAATAACCGAGCGTGCCGGCGAGCCCCCACCAGATGGTGTACAAGCTGTATTCGCTGGTGGTCCAGCCGAGCTCGTCGTGCAGGTACAGCGGCTGCCAGGCGCCGACGATCGTGAATGCCATCAGGCCGACGACCGGCACGAATATGGCGACGATCGTGCGCCGGCGCTGGTCGGCGAGGAAGAGCTGGCCCAGGCCCGGCTTCTCCGCCTTCCGCTGCCACGCGCGGTCCTCGGCGCTCACCTGCTCCCCGCGCGCCACGGCCGCACGCAGCCGGGTCCTGCGGTCGCAGGCCCGCAGCCAGTACGGCGACTCGGGGCAGAAGAAGCGCACGAACAGGGCGAGGAACGCGACCCCGGCCGGGAGCAGGAAGGCGTACCGCCAGCCGATCGTGGCCACGAGCGTCACGCCGAGCAGGCCGGCGAGCGCCGCGCCGTAGCCGTAGAACGACCGGGCGAAGCTCAGCACCGAGGCGCGCCGGCGGGCCGGCCACGTCTCGGAGATGAGGCAGGCCGCGACGCCCCACTCCCCGACCTGGGCGCACAGGTACAGGCCGTAGAACGCGATGAACGACAGCCAGGACCAGGACAGTGCGACCAGGACGAGCGACAGGGCGCACAGGACGATGTTGATGATGAAGCAGGGCCGTCGCCCGATCCTGTCGGCCAGCCACGGCCAGAAGTAGGTGGCGCCGGCCGACAGGAGCCCGACGATGAAGAGCGCGAAGGTCAGCTGGTTGAGATCGGCGTCGAAGTCGTCGAGCAACTGCGGGATGATCAGCGCGTAGACCGCTGTGCCCATCGACTCGATCATGAACCCCAGGCCGCCGGCCCAGGCGATGAACCAGTGCGTCGTCGTGACCCGGTCACCCGAGAGCACATCCTGATATCGCCGCGAATTGATGTGCTTGGCTTCAGCCGGACAGACCTGCGGGCTCAGCTCTTCGGTGGTCATCGACACCTGCCTGAATCTCCGCGCGACCCACTTGCAGAGGGTCGTCGCGCAACGGGACGTCGCCAGCAGGCGACTGAGATGAAAAGACTTCCGAAGTCCGAGATATCGAACGATGTGGTCCGAAATTTCGAATACTGTGCTGTACATTCGAATTTTGCCGTGGCGTCGGGGGTCCGTCAATATGGCGGTTTGTACAAACATCGAGCATGTTTTCCCATCGGAACGTCCGTAGAACCGGCTCGGACGACTGCCGTCCCGATCGCCACCGGGGTCTCTCGAGTGCGTGTCCTACGAGGGTTGTGACCTGTGGTCGATGATCAGGAGATCACGTGCTCGCAGGTGGCGGCCCGAGTCTCAATGGGCGCGCATATGCCCCGTGCCACACGATCGATCCCGCCGCCACGCCGAGCGTTCGTGTTCCGAACGAACTCGCCACCACGATGCGCCGCGGATCGGCGACCACGTGTGCGCGCTCCGCCACCTCGGCGTGCAAATCGAGCAGTTCGGGCCTGCGCGCGATCCCCGGCCTCTGCCACCACCAGGATCTCCGGGTTGATCACGTCGAGCGGCAGGGCCACTGCGCGGCCGACGAGCCGGGCGCGTTCACCGAACGGCGCGAGAGCCCAC